>NZ_JBIPNG010000573.1:0-3743 GCF_044373815.1 Prosthecobacter sp.
GGGTTCTCGCTGAGGCTGGCAAACTTTTCCAGCAGCGGATAAAGCTGCGTCGAGTGAATGGGCTTGGCGATGTAGTCATCCATCCCCGCCGCCAGGCACTGCTCGCGGTCACCCTTCATGGCGTTTGCCGTCATGGCGATGATGGGCACATGCCTGTCGGTGCCGGCCTCGCTTTCGCGGATGGCCAGCGTCGCTTCAAAGCCGTTCATCTCAGGCATCTGGATGTCCATGAGGATCGCATCGAAAGTCTGGCTGGCGAGCAGCTCCAAAGCTTCGCGCCCATTGCAGGCCAGCGTGACCTCATGCCCCCGATCCTCCAGCATCTTGATGGCCACCAACTGATTCACCCGGCCATCCTCTGCGAGCAGCAGCTTCATCGGCGCCATGCTCTGCAGCCCCGGCATGTCATAGGCGCCGCCCGTTTTGTCATCGGCCATCAGCCCGCCCATCACGCGGCTGATCGTGTCAAAAAGATCCGAATGCTTCACCGGTTTGGTCAGGCAGCGCTCATAGCCCAGATCTTCATCGCCGATCTCGGCGGTCAGATTGCCACCGGAAGACAGGATCAGAATTTTCGGCGCGGCATCCCCAAAGCGTTCCCGGATCTGGCGGCAAACTTCCGCGCCATCCATCTCCGGCATCATGTAGTCCAGCAGCACCAGCGGGATGGGTGTGTCTTCCGCCTGCGCCTGCTCCAAAATATCCAAAGCCTCGGCACCGCTGGCCGCAAGGACCGGCCGCAGCTCCCAAGTCTTGAGCATCTCTTCGAGGATCGTGCGGTTCGTCGCATTGTCATCCACCACCAGCACCTGGAAGTCGCGCAATTTGTCGGGCAGCATGCGCGCGGCATTCGGCTTCTGGGTGCCCAGCTCAAACTGCGCGGTGAAGTGGAAGACGCTGCCCTTGCCCGGCTCGCTCTCAAGCCACATGCGCCCATGCATCAGCTCCACCAGCTGCCTGGAAATGGTCAGGCCCAGCCCGGTGCCGCCGAAGCGACGCGTCGTGGAGCTCTCCGCCTGCGTGAAGGATTCAAACACATTCGCCTGCTTGTCCTTGGCGATGCCGATGCCCGTGTCAGACACCTGCACATGCAGGGTCACCCGATCCTCGGTCCGGCTCTCCACCCGCAGTTCCACCACGATCTCACCACGCGGTGTGAACTTGATGGCATTTCCTACCAGATTCAAAATGATCTGCCTCAGGCGGCAGATGTCGCCGATCAGGCAGTCCGGCACGTCAGGCTTCACCAGGTAGGCCAGCTCAATGTCCTTCTCCGCCGAGCGTGCCGCGAGCGTTTGCAGGGTGTCCCCAATGGAGTCGCGCAGATCAAACTCATGGCTGTCCAGGTCCATCTTGCCCGCCTCGATCTTGGAGAAATCCAGGATGTCATTGAGCACCGTCATCAGCGAATCCGCCGACTGCCGCACCAGGTTCAAGTAACCGCGCTGATCGCCGGTCATGCGAGTGTTCAGCAGCAGCTCCGTCATGCCCAGCACCCCGTTCATCGGCGTGCGGATCTCGTGGCTCATGTTCGCGAGGAAGGTGCTCTTCGCCTGGTTCGCCGCCTCGGCCGCCGCACGCGCCATGCGCAGCTCGTCCTCCGTCTGGATGCGCTGGGTGATGTTTCGCGCCGCCGCATAGATCGCCGTCTGGCCGCCATTGGGCGCCGCAGTCCACTCGATCCAAAGGTAGCCGCCGTCCTTGTGCTGGTAGCGATTGATGAAATTGACCAGGTTCAGCCCCGCCTCCAGACGCTCGACCGCCTCCACGGTTTTCGGCTGGTCCTCAGGATGTACAAAATCGAGGAAGGGCTGGCCCAGCATCTCTTTCTCCGTGTAGCCCAGCGTGGTGCAAAAGGCCGGATTGATGCGCTTGAAGTAGCCGTCCATCCCCGCGATGCACAGCATGTCCAGCGCCACTTGAAAGAAGGGCCCCAGCCCGCTGCTGGCCTCCTCCGCCTCACGCTTCGCTCGCACCAGTTCATCTTCCACGCGCTCGCGCAGCGCCAGCTGCTGCACCAGTTCCAGCTTCGTCTGCTGCAGCTCCGCCATGGACTGCTCCAGCAGCGCCTTCTGCGAAGCCAGCGCCGCATTCGCCTTGTACAGCGCTTCTTCGGTCTCCTTGAGCGCCGTGATGTCCTTCGAAATTCCGCAGGTGCCGATGATGCCGCCATCCGCATCGCGCAGCGGGATCTTCGTCACCAGCGCCCAGCCCGTGCGTCCATCCAGCAGCCGCTTTTTCTCCTCCTTGCCGGTGATGGATTTGCCCAGCCGCATCAGCTCCTGCTCATCCTCCAGCGCCGCCTGCGCCAGTGCAGGCTCGAAGTAATCGAAGTCCGTTTTACCGATCACCTCCGCCGGATCACACGCCCCGAGATACTCGGCCTCGGACCGGCTCACCAGCACAAACGCCCCCTGCTTGTCCTTGAAATAAATGCGGTCAGGAATGTAATCCAGCAGGCAGCTGAGCAGCTTGTAGTGCTCCTCAATGCTCGATAAATTCGGCGCACAGAAAGCCGGAGAGGCTCTATCCGCCGGTGCATGGGCTGGCTTGGCGACGTCAGGCATTCGCCACTTAATACGCGCCCCCGGCAAAAATGGCAAGGATGGCATGCGGGCATCACAAGCCTCAATCACTCAACAACATGAGCCGCTCAACTTTGACGCTGATAAGCAAAAGTCAAAGGTCACAGAGAATTCATAACCTCTGTACTGGATGGCACTTACCTAAGACCCGCTTTCGATCTTTTTCACGACTCCCGTTAAGTCACGGGGCTCCTCTGAAGAAAACGCTCCAGGAGCGCGGACCTCCGAGTCCGCAGCACGCCGCAAACACACGAGATTCCGAGGCCCGCCTGCGGCCATCGCTCTTTCGTTCCCGAAGTCCTCGTGCTTCCGATGTTCTGCATGCAGCTACCCCCGCTGTGTGAATGCGACCCGCTGCGGACTCGGAGGTCCGCGCGCCAAGGATTCGATCCTCCCACGACGCACAATTCGGGAATGCATGCCCTAGCTGGCTGTCGTTCCACCCGTTAAGTAAGAGCCATTCATCTCTGCTCCTCCGCCCCTCTGCGCCAAATCCGCACGTCCCTTGCACATTCATCAGCACCCATCCCCCACTCAAAACAACTCCATCTGCCCACCCGCATCCCGTGGCCGCCGAAACGCCTCCGCACTCACCTCCGGTCGCCGGTGCAGCATGCCGGCGCGTTTGATCGACACCTTAAACATCGCCGCGATCTGCTCCGACCACACACCCATGCCCTTGAGCCGCTTGCCAAACTCCCCGTGAGACATCGTCTTCCCCTGCGTCTCCTCGATGCGGCTGAGAATCTTGTCCCGCATGCCAGGAAAATGCTGGTCCAGCCACGCACGAAACACATCCTTCACCGCAAAGGGCAGTCGCACCACCGTGTATCCAGCGAACTGCGCCCCCGCAGCGCGCGCGGCTTCAATGAGCGCGGGGATTTCCGAATCGTTCAGCCCGGGGATGATCGGCGCGGTGGAGACGCCCACGGGTATGCCCGCCTCATGCAGCAGGCGGATCGCCTCCAGCCGCATCTTGGGCGATGACGCACGCGGCTCCAGCTTCCGGGCCAGTTCGGAATCCAGCGTCGTGATCGAAATATACACCGCCGTCGCGGAATGCCGCGCCAGCTCCGCCAGCAAATCCACATCCCGCGTGATGAGGTGGTTCTTCGTGATCAGCACCACCGGGTGGCGGCACTCGGCCAGCACTTCCAG
>NZ_JBIPNG010000574.1:0-3741 GCF_044373815.1 Prosthecobacter sp.
GCTTCCTCCTAGAAGCACCGCGTTTTCATTTTCAGCCCCATTCCCCATTCAGCTCGATCCCACTCCCAGTTAATTCTGTGAATCATGCGATCCTGTTAATCCTGTCCATCCACTCCGCTCTCATCCACCGCACCCTTCGGTCTGCCCCGCTTCACACGCACGTCATTCGTTCCAGACTGTTACCGTAACAAACAACCCATGATTGCTTTCCCCCCCGGTTCTCGTTTAAAACAGCCCTCAACCATGAAATCCGTCCTCCTCGCCACCCTCCTCACCCTCGGCTCCGCCAGCGCTCAGCCGCTCTGGATCGAAGCCGAATCCTTCTCCACCCCCGGTGGCTGGGTCCTCGACACACAATTCATCGATGCCATGGGCTCCCCCTACCTCATGGCCCACGGCATGGGAAAGCCCGTCAAAGACGCCTTCACCGAAATAGACCTCCCTGCCGGCACCTACACCCTCTGGGCCCGCACCAAAAACTGGGTCGGCCCATGGGACGCCAAAGGCACCCCCGGCCGCTTTGAGATCAGCGTGAACGGCAAAAAGCTCGACCACGAATTCGGTACCACCGGCAAAGACTGGCAGTGGGAAAAAGCCGGCCCCGTCAAAACCTCCGGCAAAACCACTCTCTCCCTCCATGACCTCACCGGCTTCGATGGCCGCATCGATGCCATCATCTTCAGCAAAGACGACTCCTTCACCCCGCCAAACGACCTCGCCGCTACCAACAAGCTCCGTCGCCAGCTCCTCGGCCTCCCTGACAAAGCCCCCGAAACCAGCGAGTTCGATCTCGTCGTCATCGGCGGCGGCTACTCCGGCATGGGCGCCGCCATCTCCGGCGCACGCCAGGGCCTCAAAGTCGCCTTCATCCAAAACCGCCCCGTCCTCGGCGGCAACGGCTCCAGCGAAATCCAGGTCTGGGCCATGGGCGGCACCCGCCGCGGTCTCTATCCCCACCTCGGCGAGATCGTCGAAGAATTCGCCGACCGCGCCAGCAACAGCCCCGCCGCCACGCCCCAGGAGTTCAACGACAAGCTCAAGGAAGACACCGTCAACGCCGAGAAAACCATCTCCCTCCACCTCAACACCCACGTTTACGGCGTCGAAATGACCGCCGACAAAAAGAACATCCGCAGCGTCATCGGCCTCGATACCAAGACCGGCAAGGAAACCCGCTTCGTCGGCAAGTTCTTCGTGGATTGCACCGGTCACGGCAGCGTCGGCGCACTCGCCGGAGCCGAGTTCATGATGGAAGAAAAAGGCCGCATGGGCATGAGCAACATGTGGGTCATGCAAAACCTCAAGAAGCCCGTCACCTGGCCCCAGACCCCTTGGGCACTCCCCCTCACGCTCGAAGACTTCCCTGAGCCCAAAGCCCTCGCCCCCGTCGGCAAAAAGAACGCCGAAAACATGAAAGGCTACGACCTCGGCTACACCCCCGTGCCCGCCCCCGCAGACTACGTCCACGGCGAATGGTTCTGGGAAAGCGGCTTCGACAAGCACCCCATCAACGACCTCGAACTCATCCGCGACCACAACTTCCGCGCCGTCTACGGCGCCGTCTCCGCCCTCAAAACCCTCAAGGCAGACAAATACGCCGACTTCGATCTCACCTGGCTCGCCTACATCGGCGGCCCCCGTGAATCCCGCCGCATCGTTGGGGATATGATCCTCAATGGCGAAGACATGGTCAAAGGCATCATCCATCCCGACGGCTGCGTCCCCACCACCTGGGACCAGGACCTCCATTACCCCAAAGAGCAGTACGCCAAAAACTTCCCCGACAATCCCTTCATCAGCCGCGCCGAATTCGGCAAACACACCGACCGCAAAAACGGCTACCCCGTCCCCTACCGCTGCTTCTACAGCAAAGACATCGGCAATCTCTTCATGGCCGGCCGCACCATCTCCGTCGAGCGCCACGCCCTCGGCTCCACCCGCGTCATGCGCACCTGCGGCATGATGGGCGAAGTCGTCGGCAAAGCCGCCTGGATCTGCGTCCGCCACCACACCAGCCCCCGCGGCGTCTATGAGCAGTACCTCGACATCCTCAAAGACCTCATGAACCAGCCCGGCGCCATGCGCCGAGACGCCCTCGAAGGCAGCCTCTACCTCCCCGCCAACGCCAAAAAACTCCCCGAACCCGCCACCTCCCCCGCCGACAGCATCGACCCCAAAAAGCTCGAAGGCCTCGTCATCGACGACACCGAAGCCGAACTCACCGGCAAATGGGCCCACGGCGAAGGCCTCAAGCCCTACGTCGGCAAGCACTACAGCTACGGCTCCGACAAAGACGCCAGCGCCCGCTTCGCCTTCAGCGTCAAGCAGACCGGAAATTACGAAGTCCGCATCTACTTCCAGCCCCACGAAAACCGCGCCAAAACCGCCCCCGTCACCCTCCTCACCGCCGACGGCGAAAAAACCCTCACCGTCGATCAAACCAAAGCCCCCAAAGACCCCCAGGGCGCCTACTCCCTCGGCACCTACAAATTCACCGCCGGCGAAGAATCCGCCGTCATCTTCCGCACCACCGGTTCCAGCGGCAACGTCCACCTCGACGCCGTCCAGATCCTGCCAGCCAAGTAAGGTGTGAAAATTTCAAAGAGCATCGCGCAAGCACCAGCGCGGAGTGGTCCGCACACTCCGTGTGCGGCGCTCCGCTACTCTCATCCACACCGCGTCACCAATGACGCTGTCCAAATGATGTGGGCACTCTTGCCCGCAATTGCGCAGCAACTAGATCAGGACCCCGGAGGGGTCCAAGAAGGTAGCCAGGGGTAAGCTCGCGTAGCAAGCGCAACCCCTGGAAAGCCACATCCCAATCCGGGAAGCAAACCCAGCACTTTCTTCACACGCCGCGCTCACTAGCAGCGTCTCCCCGCCACTCCACTGCAGTGCGATGTTGCCCAACGCTTCGACGTCGCGTGGATAACCCGCGCATGCGTCAGCAAAGTGGTCCGCACACTCCGTGTGCGGTGCTCCGCAATCTCCCGTTACTCCGCATAAAAAAGCGTGTCTCTTCCCTCGATCCCGGAGGGATCAAAGAAGGTAGCCAGGGGTAAGCTCGCGCAGCGAGCGCCACCCCTGGAAAGCCAGTCCCAATCCGGAAAGCAAACCCAGCACCTTCTTCACACACCGCGCTCACCAGCAGCGTCTGCAACGAATCTCCGCCGCAGGCCACAGGCTCACCAGTCCCCACTACTGCCCCATTCCCCCGTCCTCCAACCCAAGGTTGCCCAGTCCATTTTTCGAGCCAATAATACTCCATGATCGCCACCTATGAATCCATCATGGATGCCGCCTTGCAGCTCAATCCCGGAGATCGTTGCCGGATTGCTGCAGGCCTGTGGGAGTCCGTTGGCAGTCCACCGCATGAACTTGAAGACGACGACCTTGAGGCAGTCCTGAATCAACGAGAAGCAGAAATGGATCAAGACCCCTCGCTAGAGATCAGTCATCAGGAATTCATGGCCCATTTTTCAGCCCGGCGTAAGGCGTGAATCTCTCGTATCACAAGGCCGTTCAGCAGGAGGTCGAGCAGGCGTGCGAGTGGTATGATGAGCGCAAAGATCGGTTGGGCGATGAGTTCTTCCAAGAAGTCGAACGGGTCTTGGGATTGATCGCCACGAATCCAGAGGCA
Source organism: Prosthecobacter sp. (assembly GCF_044373815.1). Lineage (GTDB taxonomy): Bacteria > Verrucomicrobiota > Verrucomicrobiia > Verrucomicrobiales > Verrucomicrobiaceae > Prosthecobacter. The sequence continues at coordinate 3,641 of NZ_JBIPNG010000574.1, forward strand.
TTGTGAGGTGCGCTAAAATCCTGGACCAGGGAATAAGGGACAATCACCATGAAGACCGTGAAGCGACAACGATACAGCAATGATTTCAAAGACCGTGCCCT
>NZ_JBIPNG010000575.1:0-3734 GCF_044373815.1 Prosthecobacter sp.
GAACCCGTGGGTTTTCAAAGAGGCAAAGCATTACCTCGCCACCGGCACCCATGCCCCGCATGCGACTGTGGAAGAGCGCTTCAACTTCATGCGCCGCCACTGCCAGATGGCCATCGCCCGCAATGCCCACATGGGCGAACTGCCGACGATTCGCTCCATGCGCAATCGCCTCATGAACTACACCAAGTCCATCCCCGGCGGCAAGTGGCTGCGCCAGCGCTTCTCCCAGATCGGCAGCGTGATGGAGCTGGAGGACATCTTTGCCGCGTACCTCGTACATCAGGCAGAGCACGGGCATGAGCACGCTTCGAGCGTGGAAGAGCCCACTTTGAACGCTGAGCATTGAATCCTGAGCGGCAAGACGCCGCCTCACTTCGCCAGAATGCTCTTCAGCCACGCATCCACCACAGGTGTCGCGGGATAGGAAGGATCCCCCAGCTTGCGATTGATCTCTGCGTGCCCCTGAAGTCCACGCCCCTCAAAGCCTTTGACCTCCGCAGGCGTGCCCGCTTTGCGCAATGCCTCGCCAAGAGCGATCGACTGAGCGGTGCCATCCACACGCTGTACGTGAAGAATGAGGAAAGCCGGGGCATTCGGTGTGGCGGCCTGTGCTGTCGGAGAAAGCTTTTTCTGGCGCTCCGGATCGGTGCCAAAGGCTTGCAAGTAGGTGTCATGCATGAAGTCCCCGCCTTCGGCAATCTGGCGCGACACATCATACGCCGCACCATCCAGCGGGATCACCCCACGCAGGGCCTTCGGTCCCACCTCCGCGATCTTCAGGTAGCTCAGATCCGTTCCAACCAATGCGACCAGGTGCGCCCCAGCGCTGTGACCTATCAAAGCCACACGCTTGCCATCAAAGCCCAGCTTCTCAGCATTCCTGATCAGATAAGCGATGCCATTCGCCACATCCTGCGCCTGCTCTTCCACGGTGCAGGATGGCACGAGCCGGTAATTGAGCGACGCAAAAGCATACCCCTGCTGCACGAAGTGAGTGCCCTTCTCTCCCGAGGCCATCCGCTTGTCGCCACGCTTCCAGCCACCACCGTGCACATAAATGACGATCGGTGATCCCGGAGCGGTCGGCTTCCAGTAATCCAGCTTTTGCAGCGGGTCCGAGCCATAGCTCATTTCCTCGCCCCTAGGTTCAGCAGCCGATTGCATCCGCTGGGCGATCCGCTCACGCAACGATCCGCCGATTTGTGCGCACGCTGGAAGAACGCCGAGAAAGGTGAAGAGTAGAGTGAGGGTTTTGAACATGGTTGGCTCGGAGGTGGTCATTGACTGAAATGCCGCACAGCGCGAGTGGTTACACAAAATTTCGGGAATCTGGCAGCACTGCTCCATCGTCCTGAAACCAACCCATTCATGGGCCTTAGCGCCCCCTTCCCTTCGCATGTCTCTCTCCAATCCCTGGTTCATCGCCGCCGTCGTCGGCGTGCTCGGCGTCTTTCATCTTGAGATCATCGCCACCTTTCTGAACCTCGCCCAGTTCCGCCATGCTTTGCCTCAGAGGTTGAAAGCAATCTTCTCGGAGGAAACAGTGCAGAAGGCGGGTGAATACGCCGGCAAATCCTCCCAGCTGGATCTGCTGCGCAGCACCTTTTCCGTGGGCGCTCTGGTTTTGTTCTGGTGGAGCGGCGGCTTTGACTGGCTGCAGCGCTGGAGTGCCAGCTGGGGATTGAATGCAGTCCAAACGGGCGTGGGCGTCATCGGCCTGCTCATGCTGGTGCAAAATATCTTCTCCCTGCCCTTCGATGCCTATGACACCTTCAAGATCGAAGCCGAGTACGGCTTCAACCGCACCACCGTGGGCACTTTCATCAGTGATCGCATCAAAGGGCTGCTGCTCACCGCCCTGCTCGGTGGCCCGCTGCTGGCGCTGATCCTCTGGTTCTTCCAAACTCAGACGCAGGCCGTGCTCTACACCTGGCTCACGGTGGCAGGATTCAGCATCGTCATGGCCTGGCTCTCCCCTCGGCTGCTGATGCCCTTGTTTCTCAAATTCAAGCCCCTGGAAGACGGCCCCCTGCGCGAGGCGCTCCTTGCCCTGGCCGCACGTTTAAAGTTCCCCGTCGTTGACGTCTCAGTCGTGGATGGCTCGCGCCGCTCCAGCAAGGCCAATGCCTTTCTCAGCGGCTTCGGCAAAAACAAGCGCATCGCCCTCTTCGACACCTTGATCGAAAAACACTCGCAGGAAGAGCTGGAGGCGATCCTGGCCCATGAAATCGGGCACCACAAATGCCGCCACGTGCCGCAGCAACTCATCCTTGGCCTGCTGGAAAGCGGACTCATGTTTTACCTGCTGCATGCCGCCCTGCAGTCACCCGCCTTTTTCCAGGCTTTCGGCGTCACCGGCCAGCCGCTCGGTCTGGGGCTGGTGCTCTTCAGCATCCTCTATCAGCCTGCCAGCCTGCTGTTGGGTTTGGTGAGCAGCGCCCTGAGCCGCAGGCACGAATTCCAAGCCGACGCCTTCGCGCGTGCCGCCTGCGGAAATGCCCCTCTGATCGCAGGTCTGCAAAAACTCTCGCTCGACCACCTCACCCACCCAAATCCACACGTACTGACCGTCTGGCTGCATTACTCCCACCCTCCTATCGGCCAGCGACTGGCGGCGCTGGAGGCCTGATGAGCTTATTCACAGTGTTTTTTCGCATCCGTGATAAATGCCTCCCCTCCAGCCCGTAGCTTGATTAACCCCTTGATCCTACCATTTATGAAAAGCCCCCTGCGAGCTTCTCTCTTCACACTCGCCATCACATCCCTCGGTTTTGCTGCTGACCCTGCGGCGCCTGCCACCGCGCCCGCTGTAGCAGCAGCCCCTACAGCCGCAGTTCCCGGCATTGATTTCGTGCGTGATGTGCAGCCCATCTTGGAAACCAAGTGCTTGGAGTGCCACAATCCCAACAAGATCAAAGGCAAGCTCCTGATGGACTCCGCCGCCGCACTGCTCAAAGGCGGTGCTGACGGCCCCGCCCTTGTCGTCGGCAAGCCCGATGAAAGCGAGATGATCAAGCGCGTCATCCTTCCCAAAGACCATGACGACATCATGCCTCCGAAAGGCGGGCCGCTCGCCGCGAAGGAGATCGACGTGCTCAAGCGCTGGATCGCCGCAGGTGCTCAGTGGCCGCAGAACCTCACCCTTCAGTACAAAACACCCGAGCAGCGTCAGGCGCTGGCCGAGCTTCAGAAGAAGCTGCCCACGCTGAAGAACATCCAGATCCTGCCGGAAAAGTACTCCCTGGAAACCAAGCGCGATTTCCACCGCGTCGTCGTGCTGGCCACCTTCCAGGATGCCACCACCAAGGACGTCACCAACGTTTGTGATCTCCGAGTCGCCGACAGCAAGATCGCATCACTCGAGAATCTGATGCTGAAACCCGTCGCCGACGCTGGCAGCACCGAAGTCATCGCCACCCTCGGTGGCCAGACGGTCAAAGCCGCAGTCGAAGTGAAAAACGGCACCAAAGATCGCGCCATTTCCTTCCGCCTCGACTGCATGCCCGTGTTCATGCGCGGTGGTTGCAATCAAGGTGGCTGCCACGGTGCCGCACGCGGCAAGGACGGCTTCCGCACCTCCCTCTTCGGCATGGACCCCGCTGGCGACTACATCCGCATCACGCGTGAAATGCCCGGCCGCCGCATCAATCTGGCCATCCCCGAAGAAAGCTCCCTCGTCGAGAAAGCCGTGGGCGCTGTACCGCACTCCGGCAACCAGATTGATGCGGCGGCCG
>NZ_JBIPNG010000165.1:0-12665 GCF_044373815.1 Prosthecobacter sp.
GCTTCAAAGTGCTCCAGCATGTTCGCGGAGAGTACGGTTGATCCGTCACTCTTGCCGCGCAGTACATCGGCCAGTCCGTCGGTGCTGCGGTCCAGCAGCATGAGTTCGGGATGAAAAGCCGGGAAGTGAAACACGAGGTCCTGCCAGAGCTTGTCGCGATTCAGTGCGGCCGGTTTGGCCGTGACCGTCCATGCAGGTGCCTCAGCAGATGGCTGAGCTTGCAACCAGCCGTCCGGCTCCAGCAAGGTGAGCAGGCGGTGCACAAAGCGCTCGTGTGTGGGCTGCACCTTGGTGCGTTTCAGCATGGCGGGCAGAGTGAAGGTCTCGCTCGGTTTCGGGCGCCAGCCGAGATTCTTGAACACCACGAGAATCGAACTGCGGCACAGCTGCAGAAACCGCGGCTCCCACTCCTGATAGCGCGCGTTCATGCCGAGCGCCATGCTGAAATCAGCGGCGCTCTCTCGCAGCTGTGCAGCCAGCTTGCCATTGTCTGGCAGGTAGTCTGCAGGCGTACGTGCGCTCGGCACTGCGGAGAGAGGCTTCAGCTGCCACTCTGACTGATAGAGCCAGTCGGCCTGCGCACCAGAGCCCGGTGCGCTGCTCATGGCGGTGTGCTTGCAGAGGAAGTCCGTGATCTCCAGCAGCACGTTGCCGTCGTCATCGAGAATGAAGAGATCGATGACGATGATCTTTTTCGCAATCGCCTGCGTCCTGCGCACATAGGCCCACACCTTGGCACCGGGCCTGGAGAAGCAGCGGATGCGCTCCATGCGCGCCGGGAGGTAAAGACCATCCGCCGGAATGGCGATCGTGGGATGGATGCACGCGTCCAGCAGCGCGGGATGAACAATGTAGCGGTCCATCTCCGCCACCACAGCGGCAGGCAGTTCTATGCGGCCCAGGGCTTCATCCTCACCCGCCCAGACATGCGTCAGCGCCTGAAACTGCGGGCCGTAGTGCAGCTCCGCAGTGGCGGCAGATTGATAAAAAGTTTTGCCATCGAGTTCCGACACACAGCGCTTTTGGATCGCGGCAAGATCAAACGGCGCAGGCTGTCGGCGCTCGGGCTCGGCGCGCATGCGTCCAGTGACGTGCTGCGTCCAGTTCGGTGGGTCCTCGGTGAGGGTGCTCTTGATGACGAAGGTGTTTTCGTCCGGCTGGCAGGAGATCTGCGCCAGCGGCACGTCATCTCCTGCAGGCAGGATGCAGCCGCGATGGATTTCGAGTTCTTCAATGAGTACCGGTTTGTCCAGATGCAGTTCACGGCCGGCGGCTAGCGCCATCTCCACATAGCCTGCGCCGGGGAAGATGAGGTGCTGGCCTACGCGGTGATCCTTCAGCCAGGTCAGCACGTTTTTGTTCAGCGCAGTTTCCCAGGTGGGCTGGATGTTTTGCAGTGTCAGCTTGAGCAGCGGATTGAGCTGCGGACGCGTGCGCAACTGCGTCGAATACGCGGGCTCATGCCAGAAGTGCTCCTTCTGCCAGGGATACTCCGGCAGGCGAATCGCGGAGCTCGCCTGCGGGTAGAGTCCCTGCCAGTCCACCTCATGACCATTCACATGCAGAGCGCCCAGCGTGCCCAGCAGCGTCGCGCGCTCCGGCTTCTGGCGCCGCAGCGATGGCAGCACCAGCCCGATGGCTTCCGCCGTGGTGAGGCATTCGGACATCGAATTGGACAGCACAGGGTGCGGGCTGATCTCAAGAAAATGCGTCTGTCCTGCGGCGATCACCGCATCAATGGCCGGTGCAAAGAGCACGCTCTGCCGCACATTGTGCCACCAGTACTCCGCATCGTAGTCGGTACCTTCCGCCAGCTTTCCGGTGACGGTGGAGAAGATTTTGACGCTGCCCGTCTGAGGTTGCAGACCTGCCAGCGACTCGGCCAGTTCCTCCCTCACCGGGTTCATATGGGCGCTGTGAAACGCGTAGTTCACCGGCACGTAGCGCACAAAAAGTGCGCGCTGCTCCACCACCTGGAAAATCTCATCCACCGCATCGCTGTCACCCGAGATGGACACCATCTTGGGGCCGTTCACAGCCGCGAGCGACGCTCTCTCACCATACGGGGCGATGAGGGCTTCGGCCTCTGCTCGCGTCAGCGCGGCGGCGATCATCTTGCCGCGCAGCGGTGTCTTCTCCATGCAGCGTCCGCGATGGTGGATGACACGCACCGCCTCTGGCAGAGACAGCGCGCCGCACACATGCGCCGCAGCGACCTCTCCCATGCTATGTCCTACCACAGCATACGGGCGCACACCCCAGGACTGCCACAGCGCCGCCAGCCCCACCTGCAGGGCAAAGAGCGCCGTCTGCGCGATCTGCGTTTCGTTCAGCCGTGTGGTCTTTTCATCACGACGCAGTTCATCCAGCAGCGAGCAGCCGCCGAGCTTGAGCAGTTCATCATGGCAGGTCTGGATGATCTCGCGAAACACCGGCTCCTGCTCCAGAAGTTCACGCCCCATCGCCCACCACTGCGGCCCCTGACCGCTGAAGACAAAGACGAGGCGGGCGTTTTTGACCGGCTGGCCCACGTTGAGTCCGGGGGCCTGCTCTCCATTCAAAAAGGCAGAGAGCGCGGCGCTCATCCCTGCACGCGTGCTTGCCACGGCGGCGAGACGTAATTCATGGTGCGTGCGCCTGCGGCTCGCCGCGGCGCAGATGTCGCTCAGAGAGAGGGATTCATCCGTCGACTCCAGGAAATCGTGGAAAGACTTGGCGACGGCCACCAGGGCGGCATCCGTGCCGCGTGCGGAGAGTGGCAGGATAAGTTCCGGCTCATCGCCAGTGGGGGCAGGGGCGGGCGCAGGCGCGGCATGTGCCGGAGCGGCCTCCAGCACGGCGTGGGCATTGGTCCCGCCAAAGCCAAAGGAATTGATGCAGGCCAGCAGGCGGTGCTGCGCGTCCTGCTTCAGCGGCGTGGCGGTCACAGGCACTTTCAGACGCAGGCGCTCGAAGTTGAGCGAAGGATTCGGCGTGTTGAAATGCAGATTCGGCGGCACCATGCCGTGCTTCAGGCAGAGGGCCACTTTGATCAGCCCCGCGATGCCTGAGCCCGCCTCCAGATGGCCGATGTTCGTCTTCACCGATCCAAGCAGGCAGTCATCTCCGGGCTGACGCCCGACACCGAGGATCGTGCCCAGCGCACTGCCTTCGATGAGATCGCCGATGGTGGTGCCGGTGCCATGGGCTTCGGCATATTGGATTTCATTCGGAGACACGCCTGCAAGACGACAGGCGGTGGCGATAAGCTCCTGCTGGGAGCCACGGCTTGGCACCGTCATCCCGGACGTGCGCCCGTCTTGATTGACCGCGGTGCTGCGAATGACGGCGTAGATGGGATCTCCATCCGCCAGCGCGGCGGAGAGTGGCTTCAGGCACACCGCACCGACACCTTCACCCCGGACGAAGCCGTTGGCGCTGGCATCAAAGGCTTTGCAGCGCCCGTCTGCGGACAGCATGCCCATGCTGGAGAAGGCAACAAAGGGGAAGGGTGTGATGATGCAGTTCACCCCGGCGGCGATGGCGCGTGTGCATTCCTTGTTCCACAGCGCCTGGCAGGCCATGTGCACGGCCACCATGGAGGAGGAGCAGGCGGTGTCCACCGCAACGCTTGGGCCCTGGAAATTCAGCGCGTAGGAGATGCGATTGGCCGCGATGCTGGCCGCGACTCCCGTGGCGGAATGCGGATAGGCCACGCCACGACCTGCGGAATTCTGCTGGATGTCTCCGTAATCATGCGTGGAGACGCCCACAAAGACGCCAGTGTCCTCACCTTTGACGATGTCCACCTGCTGGCCCGCATCCATAAGAGCCTCCCAGGTGGCCTCAAGCAGCAGGCGCTGCTGGGGGTCAATGAAGGGAGCCTCACGCTGCGTGATGCCAAAGAAGCCCGGGTCAAACATGTCGATCTCATCGATCAGCCCCGCCCACTTGGAATAGGTTTTGCCTGGCTTGCCGGGTTCGGGGTCGTAGTAAAAGCGGTGGTCCCAGCGGTCCTGCGGCATCTCGCGGATGGCATCCACTCCGCCCATGAGCATCTGCCAGAAAGTTTGGGCGTTGGTGGCTCCTCCGGGCAGGCGGCATCCGATTCCAATGATGGCGATGGGGTCGGCAGAGGTTGGTTCTGGCATGGGTTTTACTTGCTTACTTGCTCACGGTGCGGCTTGTCAAGAAACCGGCTTGGAAATAGCATGCTCTCTGGCGTTGCAAACTCATCGAGCAAGGGCTTGAACAGGGTGTGACCTTTTTTCATGGCTGCCGTTGCAAATTCATTCTGAATGATCACCACTCTTGACCGTAAATTGCTCCGCGACCTAGGCGGCATGAAAGGGCAGGTACTGGTGGTGAGCCTCGTCATGGCCTGTGGCGTGGCGATGATGATCGTGTCTCAAAGCGTGATTCTGAGCCTGGAAAGAACACGGGACAGCTACTACCAGCGTTACCACATGCCGGATGTGTTCGGTTTGGTGAGGAGCGCGCCGCTGTCCCTGCGGGACCGGCTGAGCCACATCCCCGGTGTGGCTGCGGTGGAGCTGCGCGTGGTGGAAGGCGCGTTGCTGGACATGGAGGGCGTGCAGGAGCCGGTCAGAGCGCGGCTCGTTTCATTGCCCGATGACGGTAAGCTCAACCTCAATCAGATCTTTCTGCGGCGGGGCAGGCTGCCTGGAGTTGGGGCTCAGCGGGAGGCGGTGGTGAGCGAGGCCTTCGCACAGGCAAATGGGCTTCAGATAGGAGATCGCATCACTGCCATCCTGAACGGGCACCGCGACCACCTGGACATCTGCGGCATCGGGCTGTCGCCAGAGTTTGTGTTTGAAGCGCCGCCGGGCCAGACCCTGCCGGACAACAAGCACTACGGCGTCTTCTGGCTGCGCTATCAGTCCCTGGCCTCCGCCTTCGATCTGGAGGGCGCGTTCAATGACTTCTGCATGGATCTGTCTCCCGGAACGCCGCCCAAGGAGGTGATCGAGGAAGTGGACCAGATGCTGGTCACCTACGGTGCCCCTGGCGCGTACGCGTTGAGCGATCATTCCAGCTCAAAGCGGTTGGGTGACGAGTTGCGGATCGTTCGTGCTCTCTCCCTCGCGTATCCCTTGGTGTTTCTGTGCGTGGCGGCCTTCATGGTAAACTCGGTCACCTCGCGGCTGGTGCGCTTGCAGCGGGAGCAGATCGCCCAGCTCAAGGCGCTCGGCTACACCTCCTGGCAGGTGGGCAGGCACTACCTGAACTATGCCTTGGTGATCGTGGCCGCAGGCACGGCGGTGGGGATTTTTGCCAGCTGGCGTCTGGGGCATACCATGCTGGCGGTGTACACGCTGCTGTTTCATTTTCCTGAGCTGCACTTCCAGATGGATCAAAGCGCCATGGTCATGGCCCTGGTCATCAGCATCGCGGCAGCCGTCCTGGGGGTGGCGGGGGCCGTGTGGCTGGCGGTCAAGCTGTCCCCGGCGGAGGCCATGCGTCCGGAACCCCCGGCGGATTTCAAGCCATCGCTGCTGGAGCGACTCGGCTTCACACGCGGCGCGGGGCTCGTGTTTCGCATGGCTTTGAGAAACATCGAACGTCGTCCGGTACAGGCCGGGTTCACCATGGCGGGGCTGGCGTTGGCCACCGGCCTGCTGGTGCTGCCGGGGGCCCTCGCGGACAGTGTGGACCAGCTGCTCACCTACCAGTGGAATGACCAGTTCCGGCAGAACGTGGTGGTCCACATGCGGGATCCTGTCTCCCGCAATACAATGCATGATCTGGAGCATCTGCCCGGAGCAATTCGGGTGGAGCCAATGCGCGGCTTCATCGCCAAAGTGAGCAATGCGCACCATGAGCGCCGCTTGTTCATCCTCGGCTTCGCAAAGGGCCACAAGCTCATCAATCCACGGGACGCGCAGGGCCGCCCCCTCGTGCTGCCGGGAGAAGGGCTGGTCATTTCGCAGAAACTGGCGGAGGTCCTAGGCGTGAAGATCGGGGACCGTCTGCATGTCCAGGTGCTGGAAGGACGCTGCGAACACCGGGAGGTCACCGTGCGCGGCTTCATGGCGGACTTCTATGGCATGGCCGCGTACATGGACATCGATGCGGTGCGCCATCTGCTGCGGGAGAGCGACACGATGACAGGAGCCTTCCTCACCGTGGACACAAATCGCTGGGACGACTTCATGCGCGAGGTCAAAAAACAGCCGAAGATCGAATTCGCCAGTGTGAAGAAAAATGAGCTGGCCGCGTTTCGTGCCTCCACAGGTCAGAGCATAGGCACGCTGCGCCAGTTGTTTCTGTGGATGGCGGTCATCGTGGCCTTCGGCGTGGTGTACAACAGCGCCCGCATCGCTCTCTCCGAGCGTGGGCGTGACCTCGCCACCCTGCGGGTGGTCGGGCTGACGAAGCGCGAAGTCGCCGGCGTGCTGCTCGGGGAGCTGACCTTGCTCGTGCTGGTGGCTCTTCCGCTGGGCCTCGTCTTTGGCAGCGTCCTTGCCTCTTACGTGATCAGTGCGGTGAGCAATGAAACCGTGCGTCTGCCGCAGTACATCAGCACCATCACCTATGCCAAATCCGTGCTGGTCGTGCTCGCGGCCTCAGGCGCATCCTTTGCCATGGTCGGATTCATGCTCAACAAGCTCGATCTCGTAAGCGTCCTCAAAGCACGCGACTGAACGTATGGAGACAATCGAGTCATGCGCAATGGATATAACGGCACTCAGTTCAGCGCACGCATCGTGGGTTTTCGAGATTGGGTGTATGAGGCCACGCGACAGCTTTTGGACTGCGGTCGCGAAGATGCACGGCGCAAGCCTGTATAGTAGCCACCGCTTTCGCGAGGTGAAAAACGTTCCCCAGCCTTAGACCGCAGTCCATCCAAAAAAATGCCAGGCATTTAATAGTTGCAACCACGAGATTTTTTCACCACATTCCACGCCATGAAGCCCACTCAAACCCCTGATCCCCAGACGCTCCCGCTCGAAGAGCAACTCGTCGGTGTGAATGCGAAAACAGGGCTCTATCCCGGCGCGCGTTCCTGGTCCGGCGGCCGGTTCCGCATCCTCGGCAAGGGTCCTCTCGAATCCTACTGCTACCACGTCATGTCGCGCACCTGCGGTGGTGAGGTGTTCTTTGATGACATTGAGAAAGAGGCGCTGCGGAGGGTGATCTGGCGCATGGCGGAGTTTTCGGGGATCAAGGTGCTGACCTACTGCCTCATGAGCAATCATTTCCATCTGCTGGCCGAGGTTCCCCATCGCGACACCTGGTTGCAGCGCTTCGACGGCCCCCAAGGCGAAGCAAAGCTCTTCGATCACCTGCGCACTCTCTACAGCCGCGCCTACTTGGGCCTGCTGCGCGATGAACTCGCCGACTTCCGCGCGCGCGGCATGGCCGTCCTCGCTGAGCAGCGGATCGACGCGCTGAAAAAGCGCTTCTGCGATCTCTCCCTCTTCGTCAAAGAGGTCAAAGAACGCTTCAGCCGCTGGTTCAACAAACGCCGCGGACGCCGCGGCACGCTCTGGATGGACCGCTTCAAAAGCGTGCTGGTGGAGGGCCAGGGCGAGCCCCTGCGCACGATGGCCGCCTACATTGATCTCAATCCCGTGCGCGCCGGACTCGTCAAAGATCCGAAGGACTACCGCTGGTGCGGCTACGCAGAAGCCCTCGGCGGCAGCCGGAGAGCGCAGCGTGGATTGTGCAAGGCTCAGGGCAAACCGGTGGATGCATGGAAAAGCGCCGGCGCTGCAGCCGCCTACCGCTGCCTGCTGCATGCAGAGGGGCGGGAGGTGAAGGACGCGCAGAATGAGAAGGTGGTGACACGCGGCGTGACGGTGGAGTCGGCACGAGCGGTGCTGGCGCAGAAAGGGAAGCTGAGTCCGGCTGAGCTGGTGAGGCTGCGCGTGCGCTACTTCACCGATGGTGTGGTGCTGGGCAGCAAGGAGTTTGTGGAAGGCGTCTTTGAGGCGCAGCGGGAACTTTTTGGGCCGAAGAGGAAAAACGGTGCCCGCCGCATGGCGGAATCGGATGCGCCATTTTATTCCCTGCGGCAGCTGCGCCTCAAGCCCCTGGGATGAGGTGGTCCTGAGTTAAAAAAGCAGGTGTCGAGAGAAAACAGGCCAGCATGACGGGTGCAAATGGCACTCGGTATAAAGGTCGCGGCCTTACGCAGTAGAGCCCAATGGATGCCGCTTGTCTTACACAACGAAGCTCAGCTTGCCCTTCGTAGCTTTCGCGAAGAATGGGCAGAGCGAAGGAGGAAGCTTTAGCAAGCACTCCCTTGGGGTGGACCGAGGTGAATCATGCTTGGTCCCGCTCGTGAGCTGCATAATAGCATCTATTTTTGCAAAGCACGCGCATGAAGGTATCCATACTACCGCATGCTCACGCCACTCGATTTAAAACTCTTCCGCGATCTCGGTCGCATGAAGGGGCAGATCGTGGCGGTAAGCCTCGTGATGGCCTGCGGGCTGGCGATGATGATCATGACTCGCAGCATCGTGCTTACCTTGGAAGGCACGCGGGATGCCTACTACCAGCGCTATCGTCTGGCGGATGTCTTTGCCTCCCTGAAACGGGCACCGCTTTCCTTGGCGGAGCGCGTGGCGGAGATCCCCGGCGTGGCGGCGGTGGAGGCACGTGTCGTGGTCGATGCCACGCTCGATCTCGTGGGCATGACCGAGCCTGCCTCCGCGCACCTAGTGTCACTTCCAGAAGGACGGCCGCAGACTCTCAACAAGACCTTCATTCGGCAAGGTCGGCTGCCTCAGCCCGATGAACGACGGCAGGCGGTGGTGAGTGAATCTTTCGCACTTGCGAACAAGCTCCAGATTGGTGACAGCCTCGTGGCCATCATCAACGGCCACCGCGACAGCATCATCATCTGCGGCATCGGGCTTTCGCCTGAGTTTGTCTTTGAGGCGCGGCCTGGGCAGACACTGCCTGACAATAAACGCTACGGTGTCTTCTGGATGAACTACAAGGCCGTCGCCGTTCCCTACGATCTCGATGGCGCGTTCAATGATCTCTGCGTGGATCTCTCGCCGGGGGCGCAGTCAGGGCCTGTGATGGCGGAGATCGATCGCCTTCTGCTGGGCTACGGCGCGCAAGGAGCCTACACGCGGCGTGAGCACAATAGCGCGCAACGCTTGGATGATGAACTGCGCGTGGTGCGTGCTCTCTCCGTGGCCTATCCACTGGTCTTTCTCAGCGTGGCGGCGTTCATGGTGAATGCGGTCCTCGCACGACTGGTGCGCCTGCAGCGGGAGCAGATCGCGCAGCTCAAGGCGCTGGGCTATTCCTCCTGGCAGGTGGGCCGGCACTACCTGAATTATGCCCTGGTCATTGTCGTGCTGGGCACCCTGATCGGCGGCGCGGTGGGACGCTGGATGGGCGGCGCACTGATCAGCATTTACGATCTCTTCTTCCGTTTCCCTGCACTGAAATTCCGCATGGATTACAGTGCCTTGGTCATTGCCTTGGTCGTCAGTACAGCGGCCTCCTTTCTTGGCGTCATCAGTGTCGTCTGGATGGCGGTCAAGCTCCCGCCTGCCGAGGCCATGCGGCCTGAGCCACCCGCTGACTTCAAGCCTTCGGCGCTTGAGCGATTGGGCCTCACCCGTGGCAGCAGTCCGGCGCTGCGCATGGCTTTGCGAAACATCGAGCGTCGGCCGGTGCAGGCGCTGTTCACGGTTTTCGGTCTCGCCCTCGCCACGGGGCTGATGGTGCTGCCCGGCTCCATGGCGGACAGCATTGACTACATGCTCACCTATCAATGGAACGACGTGCAGCGGCAGGATGTGGTCGCCTTTTTCGCCGAGCCCGGATCGGCCGATTCGCTGCACAATCTGGAGCAGCTGCCCGGCGTGCAGCGCGCCGAGCCTGTGCGTGCCGTGCAGGCGCGCATCCACTACGGCCACCATTCACGCAAAATCGCTGTGACAGGACTCCCACGTGATGCCGACCTGAACCGCCTGCTGGATGCAGAACGGCGGCTCATCGTGCTGCCTGAGGAGGGCATCGTGATGTCAGCGCAGCTGGGCAAAATCCTGGGCGCACGCATTGGTGATGTCGTTCAGGTGGAGGCGCTCGAAGGCCGGCGCGAAACGGTGGGCGTCCCCATCCGTGGTTTCATGCAGGACTTCGCCGGCATCTCCGCCTTCATGGACATCCGGGCGCTGCACCGCCTCATGCGTGAAGGGGACACCGTAAGCGGAGCCTACATGACCGTGGACCAGGCCCGCTGGAGTGACTTCATGCGCGCAGTGAAAGACACTCCACGTATCGCCATCACTCTGGTGAAACAGGATCAGTTGGATTCCTTTCGCAGCACCACGGGGCAGAGCATCGGCATCCTGCGCAAGCTCTACCTCGTGCTCGCTATCGTGGTGGCCTTTGGCGTGGTTTACAACAGCGCCCGCATCGCGCTTTCCGAACGCAGCCGTGATCTGGCCACCTTGCGCGTCATCGGCTTCACTCAGCGCGAAGTCGCCGGTGTGCTGCTGGGCGAACTGTTGCTGCTCATCTCCACCGCCATCCCCGTGGGCCTGCTATTTGGCAAAGGCCTGGCCACCTTCATCATTGCGAAGGTGAGCACTGAAACCATCCGCATGCCCCTGGTCATCAGCCTGAACACCTACACCATGGCCATCCTCGTGGTCGCCGCAGCCTCCAGCGCTTCCTTCATCGTCGTCAGCCGCATGCTGCGCAAGCTGGACATGGTCGGCGTCCTAAAGGCGCGGGATTGAGCGTGAATGTGACAAAACCGATGCCGATCCTCGGGCGGACATAGATCGCAGGCAGGTTGCCGGACACCACGGCCATCGTTTGAATGTGAAGATTCCGTGACTTGAGCATCGTGCCCGATGCATGCCCATTCAGCGAGTGAAATGTGTCAGCCAATCTCGCAAGCATGCTCCGGCATCGGTGCTGCTGGCCGTGCTGTGTCTGCTCGCTGTGCTGTCGTTTCTAATCATCACCACAGCAGCGATGTCCAGAGAGCATGGCGAAATGCAGCAGGCCCGCACCAGCATGATGCGCGCACGCCAGCTGGCCGAATCTGGTATCGCAGTGGGGGCTCACCCGCTGATCAAAGCCGGAGATCCGCTGCTGCAGAACAATGGATCCGTGATCGAAAGCTATGAAGCCAAAGTCACCACCGAAGAGCGCCTGCTGAACCTCAACGCGCTTCTCACCGCAGAACGGCTGCCGCTGCTGGAACGCGTCTTCATGTCATGGGGCCTGTCACTTGTCGATGCCCAGGACATCGCCGCCACCTTCATGGACTGGACAGACGCCGATGACTTGAAACGCCGTCCCGGCAGTGCCGAAAAACTCGACTATGAGCATGAGGGGCTCCCACTGAACCGCCCCTTCGCCAGTCTAGATGAAGTGAATCAAGTGGCCCGCGTGGAAGAATTGGATGCCGCCAGGCCCGACTGGCGCACCTGGTTCACCCTCCGCGGCAACGGCCAGTTGGATGTGAACACCGCTTCCGCCGAAATCCTGGCCGCGGTCACCGGTGCCTCAATGGAAAGCGCCGAGAAACTGGTGACCACCCGCAACGGGCCGAACGGTGCTCCGTTGAAAAGTCTGGAAGAAGCCGTTTCGATCCTCGGCATTGCCGGATCCGACACAAGTTTGCTGACATTGTCCGGACCGACAAGGCACGTCGAAAGCATCGGCAGGGCCGGAGATGCACAATGTGGCATCGCCTTGGTTCTGGACCTCAAAGGTGGCACACCCCGCATGATCGAGTGGCGCGAATTTTCCGTGAAAGGAACCGGACTGCCATGAAGCGCAGAACCTTTCGCAAAGCTTCCACGCAGTCCCTCTGTTTTCCGGGTGAAGAGGCCCGTGAAACATGGATCTGTGACAACGGCGTCTGGCAGCAGGCACAGCCCGTCACCGGAGGACTCATGGGGGTCGAAACCCTAGCCTTTGACAGCGCCCCCTTCTGGCACCTGAGCCAGGGGGATGCTCCAGCTGAAGCCGTGGCGCTGCGCTGGGAGGCGTTGGGCGTGTTGAATGCAAATGCATCTTTGTGCCTGCAATGGACAATTTTGCGCAAAAACCAGCGAGCTTTGGTAGGCACTCTGGCGCTGACCGAGGAATCCCTCTGCTCTGACGGATGGAGCAACCATCCCGAACAGTTTGAGCCCAGTGTCCGCCTTCTGCCGCTACCAGAGAATGGCATCGCCCTATGGAAGGAACTGGGCCGCCATGTCGTGGCATTCACCCGTGAAGGGAAGTTGCTGCATGCGGCGGTGCTGGGCTCCCGTGTGCTGGATGTGGATGCAGCGTTTGAACTGCGTGATCTTTGCGCTGCACTCCAGGCGCATGATTTCATGGAAGAGCCGTCAGCCATCCATATCTGGACGGCCTGTGAAACCGACTTCGTGCCGCAACTGGCTTGCTTGTTTGTGGAGGCCGAGGTTCGAAAGGAGCCACGCCCTGATCCATGTCCGCCGATGGAAGCTGGAGGACTGTTGCCGCAACTCGTGGCAACCTTACGCAAGGAACAGCAAACCCGGCAGGGCAGAATGCTGCTGCTGGCGGCGGCGGCCATGATGTATCTGTGTTTCTTCGGGGCCTGGTGGTTGCGTTTGCAGTGGCGGGAGGGCAGCTTGCACAAGGCAGAGACTCAGCTCGCCCTACGGCAGCCTGAAATCGACCGCGTGACTCAGGCGCAGGCAC
Organism: Prosthecobacter sp.; assembly: GCF_044373815.1. GTDB lineage: Bacteria > Verrucomicrobiota > Verrucomicrobiia > Verrucomicrobiales > Verrucomicrobiaceae > Prosthecobacter. Next base: position 12,664 of record NZ_JBIPNG010000165.1, read on the forward strand.
AT
>NZ_JBIPNG010000010.1:0-39262 GCF_044373815.1 Prosthecobacter sp.
GATCGAAGAAGCGGGCCGGATTCAGTGACGAATCCGGCCCGCGTGGGGATGCCTTATTTGGCTGAGAAGAGGGTGCTGAGGTAGTCTTTGCGGCCGGAGAGGGCCACCAAGGAGAGAACTCCGAGGACGACTGGCATTTCATAGCCGCCTTTGACGAGGAAGAAGTGGTAGAGGGCAATGTTTACTACCACGGGGCCGAGCAGAGTGAGGGCGAGGTTGGTGAAGCGGCCGCTGAGGAGCAGGAGGCCGCCGGTGACTTCCAAGACCTTCACCACGGTGAGGTAACCGCTGCCGTAGATGGCGAACATGAAGTTGGCGGCAGGGCCTTCTGGTGGGGGAGGAATCGGGATGAAGTGGAGCCACATGTTGGCACCGAAGACGGTGAAGATGAGGCCGAGGAGGAGGCGAGCGATGGTGGGGATGTGTTTCATGTGAGGGGGGAGTTGACGGTGGTTTACGGTTATTGGGTTGGGATTAGGCGAGGTCGAAGAGGAGGGCTTCGGCGTCTTTGGTAGCGGTGAGGGTGAGGGTGCCGGTGTCGTCTGTGCTAACGGCGTCGCCGGGATTTAAGGTCTTGCCGTTGACGGTGAGGGCGCCTTTTATGAGCTGGAGCCAGGCGCCGCGACCGACGGTGACTTCGTGGGTGGTGGATTTGCCGGCTGCAAGGCGCACGCGGTAGATGTCGGCGTCTTGATGGATGGTGGCGGAGCCTTCGCGGCCGTCTGAGGAGATGACGAGGACCTTGTCAGCGGTCTCATGCTCGGGCTTGGGGTGCCACTCGGTGTAGCTGGGTTTGAGGCCGTTTTGACGCGGGCGAATCCAGATTTGGAGGAGGCTGCCGGGTTCGGTCTTGGAGGGATTGAACTCGCTGTGGGTGACGCCGCTGCCGGCGCTCATGAGCTGGATCTGACCGGGGAGAAGGGTGCGGGCGGTGCCCATGCTGTCCTTGTGCGCGAGAGCGCCGTAGAGGATGTAGCTGAAGATTTCCATGTCGCGATGCGGATGGGTGGGGAAACCTGCGCCGCCGGTGATGACGTCCTGATTGATGACACGAAGGCTGCGGAAGCCCATGTGCGCGGGATCGTAGTAATCGGCAAAGCTGAAGGTGTGGTAGCTGTCGAGCCAGCCGTGGTTGGCATGGCCGCGTTCGTTGGAGAGGCGAAGATTGAGTTTCATAACGACGCTGTACTCGCGCCGCCGGGGTTATTCCTCCAATGCTTCCTGCTTCACAAGTTCATGCCCTGAGGTAATGTACTTTGGGGTAAGAAGTATTGCATGATCGCGGAGCTAATGCGCAGCGGGGCTTGTTGCAGACGCTGCTGGTGCCCGAATGATTATCGCGAAGCGCTGGGTTTGCTTTCCAGAGGTGCATTTCCATTCCCAGGGTCGAGGGCAGAATAAGCCGACCTGACAAGGTGCGTGAAACATTGCCTAGGGCGGGTTGGAAACCTATGACATGCCGGGCACAATGGCCTCTTCGAGCGCGGAGTTATGGGTGCTTGCGGAGTGCTGCGGAATAAATTCCGCGCTCCCTGGCCTGCTTTTGCAGCTGGTCAATCAGTGACCGAACTGTCGTGCCGCCCAAGAAAGAATTGGAATCAGCAACTGACCCAATTTATTCCACTGAGAGTGGCGCTCACTCGCGGCCTTTGACGACCTTGACGAGGGGACGGTAGCCGTATTCGTTGAGGAGGGCGATGGCGCCGCGATCGGTGGAGTCGCGGGCGACGTCGGACCAGGAGTTGAGGGCGTTGTAGATGCTGTCCATGGCGGCTTCGAGGGATTCGGCGCGAGTGGCGGTCTCGTGGGATTTGTAGAGGGACTCGATGGCGCTGATGTAGTGGAAGGTGAACTCGAGGCGCTTGGCGTTGTAGAGTGTGAACGTGCGCGAGCCTTCGCGGGCGCGGGTGTTGGCGCGGTACATTTCGTTCATGGCCATGGCGTAGAAGGCTTTGGCTTCGGTGAGCCAGTCGGGCAGACTTTTCTTGGAGTTCAGATGGCGCAGCAGCATGTCTGGAGCGGGGATGCCGAGACTGGGGTCGTTTTGGGCGATGAGCTGCGAGGCTTTGTCGATGGCCTGGAAGCCGAGCCACATGCGCTCGGACACGCCTTCACCGCACATGGGGGTGACGAAATCGCTGAGGGCCTTTTCGCTGGCGAAGTCGTTTTTGGGCAGGACGGAAACGGCCACGGGTTCGGCGGCGACAATTTCAAAACCGAGTTTGATGGCGTGTTCGCGGAAGCGTGCGGTGATGGCGGCGACTTCGGGATTGCCGAAGGTGGAGGCACCGTGGAAGGCTTTGCGGCCGCCGGTGTCGCCATCGACGCGGATGGATTTGAATGGCGCGATTTTTGCGGGAATGGCGATGGATGTGTATTTCAAGGTTTGGAGGCGCTTGAGGAGTTGTTCGAGTTCTTCCTGGGTCCATGACTCCTGGCCCATGGCGTTGCCGGTGTAGCCATTCCAGACACGTGAACCATGCGGGGGCTGGGCGGTGATGATCTCGATGGTGTCTGAAGTGGCGGAAGACTTTGTGGTCTCTGCCAAAGCAGGTGCGGAGGAAGTGGATGAAACACAGAGGAGGCTTTCGCGGGTGCGGACGAAGAGGCGGCCGTCGGCGATGGCGGGTGTGGCAATGATTTCTTCGCCCATGTCGTGCTTGGCGAGGACTTTGAGCTGCGGTGCGTCTTCGAGTTCGACGATGAAGCCGTTTTTGGCGGCGATGTAGACTTTGCCAGCGGCAGCAATGGGGGAGGCGAAGTAGTCGCCGAAGTTGCCAAGGCGGCTGCGATCCCAGAGGGTTTTGCCGTTCTTGGCGTCGTAGCAGCTGGACATGCCGCCGCTTTTGACGACGTAGATGCGGTCGTTGAGGAAGAGTGGTGAGGAAAGGTTTGAGGGGGTCTTGGGATCGATGTTCCAGAGTACGTGGGTCTTGGTGACATCGCCACTGCCGCCGCCTTTGATGGCCTGGATGATGTTACCGCCTGCGGCCATGTTGTCGGGAGATTGGAAGGCGGTGTCGATTTCTTCGGGGCCGATGACTTTGTCGTGGTTTTTGTCGGAGGCGTCGAAGCGCTCGTGGAACTCTTTGGGAGTTTCCTCACGTGAGAGGATTTTGTCCTGGTTGGTGTCGAGCCATTCGAGCAGGGCGTGCTTCAAGGTGCGGGTGGAATCGCCGTAGCTTTGCACCGCGACGTAGATGACACCGTCATGCACGACGGGCGAGGTCATGATGGTGCGGAGGAGGGTGTTGCAGGTCCAGATTTCTTTGCCGGTGGCGGGATCGTAGCCTTTCAATTTGCCACTGCCGGCGATGACGAGATCGGTGCGGCCATTGGCCTCGCACAGGACAGGCAGCGAATAACCGGCGAGCATTTCTTTGCGCAGCGTCTTCCATTTTTCTTTGCCGGTTTTTGCATCCACGGCGACGACGAAGGGAGCGAGGTCGTCGTCCTGACAGAATATGACGGTGTCGTTGTAAACGATGGGCGAAGAGGCGGCGCCCCAGTCCATCAAGTAGGCAGGACGGGGCATGGAGTGACGCCAGATTTCTTTGCCGGTGGTGAAGTCGAATGCGAAGAGGCCGATGGTGCTGAAATAGACGTAGACGCGCTGGCCATCGGTGGCGGGAGTGGAGGAGGCGTGGCTGTTTGGCGGAGTGATGCGCGGGAGGGTTCCGGTGTCGAAATCGCTGCGCCAGAGCTGCTTGCCGGTGGTGGCGTCAAAGCTGAAGATGCCGAGCTTCTGATCTCCGAGCATGGCGGTGGTGAGGACGCGGCCGTTCTTCACGATGGGAGAGCCGATGCCGTCGCCGATTTTGGCTTTCCATGCGATGTTTTTTTCGGCGGAGAAGTCCTGGGGGAGATTTTTGGAGGGGGAGATGCCGGTGCCATTGGTGCCGCGGAACTGGGGCCAGTCTTCGGCGTGGAGGGCGACGGAGAGAAGCAGGGCGGTGAGGAGGATGCGATGCATGAAGGTGATTGGTTAAAGACGTTCAGCGGTGCTGTTGCGCGCCCCATGCCGCAGGCTTGCGGCGGAGCGAATTGCAGACGCTGCTGGCTCCCGGCAGACTGCGGCTGCATGCTGGGTTTGCTTTCCGGAGGGGGTGGCGCAACCCAGGGCGGCGCTCGCTGAGGCTCGCCTGCCCTGGGCTGCGATAGGTCGCACATTTGGTGCTAGGAGAGGAGGCATGATGGACGCAATCATGTCTTAGCTGAATGCCATTCATGCGATGCATCATGGAAGGGGATCAGCCAAAGAGCTCGGTGAGGGGCTTGCCTTCATCGAGGAGGTTGTAGGCGCGGCCGAGCTTGTCTTTGGCTTCGAGGTCCTGAATGCCCATGGCGTAATAGACGGTCTTGGTAATGTCCTCGGGGTAGATGGGGCGGTCTTTGGGGAGTTCGGCACGTGCATCGGTTTCGCCTACGACCTGGCCGCCACGAATGCCGGCGCCGGCCATGAGGACGCTCATGCAGGAGGTCCAGTGATCGCGGCCTGCGCCGAGGGTGCCGCCGGAACGACGATCACCGACTTTGGGCATGCGGCCCATTTCACTGGTGACGAGGACGAGTGTTTCATTGAGCAGGCCACGGCCTGAGAGGTCTTCCATGAAGGCGGAGAAGGCCTGATCGAACTGTGGCAGGAGATATTTGCGCAGGCAGTTGAAGTTGTCGCCGTGGGTGTCCCAGCCGCCGGCGCTTTTGCACTGGGCGGCGGTGCTTTCATCTTCCTTCCAGAAGACGGTGACAAAGGGGACACCGGCCTCGACGAGGCGGCGTGCCATGAGGAGACTGGTGCCATTGATCGTGTTGCCGTAGCGGGCGCGCAGCTTGTCGGGCTCGGACTTGATGTCGAAGGCGTTTGAGGTGCCGCTGGACGACAAGAGGTCAAAGGCACGCTCCTGCTGTTTGACGTAGTTTTGAACGGCGGCTTCGTGATCGAGTTCGCGCCGGGCCTGATTCATGGCGTTCAACAAGGCGTGGCGGTCCTGCATGCGTGCGGCGGTCATGCTGCCGGACATTGAGATGGTCGGGGCGCTGAAGTTCAGGGGTTCATCGAAGCTGCCATTGAGATAAAATGGGTCGTACTCCATGCCGATGCGGCCAGCGAACTGGCCGGGGCGTGTGAAGGGCAGTTTGCTGGGCTTGTGCGGGAGCGAGATGATCTGCGGCAGCGTGGGATGCACTGGCCGCTTCATGCCGACCACACTGCCCATGTAGGGCCAGTCTTCGGGATAAGGGCGGCGGTCATTGCCCTGCTGCTTGAAGGTGGGATCGGGTGCGTGGCCGGTGAGGTTGTAATAATAACCTGCGTGATGATCGCCCGTGGCGCGACCGCCATCGGTGACGCCATGGACGAGGGAGAAGTTGTGCGCTTGTTTGGCGAGAAGGGGCAGGTGCTCGCAGAGACGGATGTCTGCGCCGGTGGTGCGGATGGGTTTGAACTCGCCGCGAAATTCCATAGGGGCTTCGGGCTTCATGTCCCACATGTCGATGTGGGAGGCACCGCCGCAGAGGAAGAAGAGGACTGTGGATTTCGCCGGCTTTGCGAGCGTGGCGGCGGGAACTCCAGGGCCGGTGGAAGCTCTCAAGGCAGGGCCGAAACGCAGCGATGCCAATCCCAGCGTCGAGGCCGTGAGAAAGGCCCGGCGGTCCATTGAGGGACGAAAGAGTGGTGAGTCCATAAGATGCGCGCAAGCCACCTACGCTCGCCAAATGGCCGCCTTACGGATGTGCGGACGATTTGCGCACTGTGCCGGTCTGTGGTCTGATCCGGGGTGGAATTTCACCAGCTTCGTTACTTCATCGCCGCCGCCGAGGATTTGAGCATTTCTGCCGCGGCGAAGCGACTGCATGTGACGCAGCCTGCGCTGAGCCGGCAGATCGGCGTGCTGGAGGCGGAGCTGGGGGTGGCGTTGTTTGATCGCATTCGGAAACGAATTTATCTGACTGAGGCGGGTCGTTTTTTTCTGCCGAAGGCGAGGCAGATCGTGTGTGATGCAGAGACGAGTGCGCAGCAGCTGCGCGAGCAGTATGGGAAAGCACGCCGTACGCTACGGCTGGGATTTCTGGCGCCGTTTCTGGATGATCTGGTGGTGCCTGCGGTGCGTGAGTTCCGGCAGCGGCATCCGAAGGCGCAGGTGAGCTTGTTTGAGCTGCCGCCGCGTGCGCAGCTGGACCGGCTGCGGAACCATGAGCTGGATGCGGCGATCCTCGGGAACATCTCTGAGAGTGACCGTGCCTTTTTCAACACGCGGACGCTGTCACGCCACAAAATGGCCGCGCTGCTGCCTGAGGATCATGCGCTGGCGAAGAAGAAGACGATCAAGCTCGCGGAGCTGAAGAATGAACGGTGGGTGTCGCTTTCTGACACGTCTTTCCCGGTGCGGCGGGAGTTTTTGCGCTCGATTTGTCAGCAGGCGGGGTTTGATCCGCAGATTGTGAGCGAGGTGGATTCGCTTTCGATGATGCTGGGGACAGTGACAACCCTGGGCGGGGTGGCATTGATTCCCGGGCATGCGAGCAAGATGCCACACGGGGGATGTGTGTTTGTGCCGCTGGCTGCGCCGGTGCCGACGACGGAGCTGCTGCTGGTGCTGCCGAAGCAGGAGGCGAGCAAAGAGCTGACGACGCTGACGAGTTTGATCGCGGAGCTGGCGGCGCAGTTGGCGAAGGGGTAGGTAACTTGAGAGTGTTGCGCAGATGCGAACGCGCTGGGCTCATCTCGCGGAGCGAGGTGGCTACTTTTCGGTGGAGGCGCGGAACTGGGGGAGGTCGGCGAGGATGTTCTGGCTGCGCATGAGGGTTTCGCCGATGAGGAGGGAGTCGGCGCCGGCTTCGGCGAGGCGGAGAGCATCGGCGGGAGTTTTGATGCCGCTTTCAGAGACCAGAACGATGTCGTCGGGGATTTCTTCGGCGAGTTGCTCGGTGGTGGCGAGGTCGACGGTGAAGGACTTCAAGTTGCGATTATTCACACCGATGATGCGGGCGTCTGTGGCGAGGGCGCGTTCGAGCTCGGGGAGGTTGTGAACTTCCACGAGGGCATCGAGCTGGAAGGTGTGAGCGACTTCGAGGAGGTGCTCGAGGGTGGGCTGGTCGAGAGCGGCGACGATGAGGAGGATGGCATCGGCACCGGCGACGACGGCTTCGAAGATCTGGGCCTCGTGAATGATGAAATCTTTGCGCAGGCAGGGGATGTCGAGCTGTTCGCGGATGAGCGAGAGGTATTCGAGGCGGCCCTGGAAGTATTTTTCGTCGGTGAGGACGGAGATGGCGCTGGCACCGGCCTTTTCATAGCCACGGGCGATGGTCAGGGGATCAAAGTCTGCGGCGATGGTGCCGACGGAGGGTGAGGCGCGTTTGACCTCGGCGATGATGCTGAGGCGCGTGGGGTCGGCGCGGAGGGCATCGTAAAAGGAGCGGACGTCATTGCGCAGGGCGGCGGCGGCGCGGAGCTTTTCAGCGCGCGGCAGCAGGCGTTGCAGTTCGGTGTGCTTGTGGGCGATGATTTCGTCCAGCTTATTCATAGGGGGGCGCACGGTGGCGGAGGGATGGCGTTGTGCAACCTTCGACTAGACCCGCTCTCAAAAATCTAGTCACCTTGCCCGGCGGCGGAGCGGCCCCATTGGCGGCGTCGTGCGCTTGCCTGTTATTTTCAAATAGCTGGCGGCGCACTCTCCTTGCCACTGGGGCCGCTGCGCTCGCCGGATCAAAATGACCCTTTTTTTTGAGAACCGGTCTGAAGGCAAAATACGCGTGCAGGGGCTTCTTGACGCCGCCCGTGAAGCAGGCTCTCTCTGCAAGGAATGCCCGAAGTGCCCATCAGTCCCGCCGCCGTGATCGAACTGCTCACCACCGAACACATCCTGGAACCGCAGGAGCCCCTCACCCCTGACACGGATCTGTTTTCCATGGGACTGGATTCCATGGCGATGATGCAGCTGCTGCTGCTGATCGAGGAACGTTTCCGGCTGACGATCAATCCGGCGGAGATGACGCGGGAGCGTTTTGCCACGGCCAGTGCGCTGGCGGGCTTTTTGGGAGAAAAACGCCGCCTAGCCGCCTGATGCCGATCCTGCCCGCCACCACGGTCGATTTTTTCCTCGCGGGGCTGGAGAGCTTCATGCGCCGCAGCGGGCAAGGAACTCACTGGGGGGTGACGGTGCTGCAGTTGGAGGCGAAACCGGACGCGAAGACTTTGACGCAGGCGTGGGAACAGATCCATGCGCAGCATCCGATGCTGGGGGCGCGACTGAAGCGGCAATGGCGCGGCTGGCGGTGGGTCTGGGAGACTCATGGTACGATTACTGCACCGCCCATCTGCTGGCATGGGGTGCAATCGCTCCCCCCTGGCGAAGAGGTTATTCAGGAACGGTTGCAGGGCAGAGGCAGCAGCGGAGCACTGAATACACCTTTATGGATGGAGGTTTTTCCATGGGGGACGGACGGCGGGCATGTGATTCTCCTGACCTGGCGGCATGCGCTGCTGGACGGGACGGGGATCAACCTGCTGCTGGAAAAGCTGGCTGAGGGAGCGTGTGCAGCAGGGCCGCCAGCCCAGACCATGCCTGCGCGCGAGAGCATGGCCCGCGTGTATGAGAGAGCCAAACCGCTGACAGACAGGCTGCATGAGATGACCTCTGCCGGATGTCTTTCCGCATGGATGAAGGGGATGCCCACGGGGGGACGGCCAGAATACCGGCTAATCGAACTTTCCAGTGAGGAGTCTGCGAAGGCCACGGCGAGACTGCGCACGCTGTGCGGCGACTTTTTGCAGATGCCGTTTTATGCGGCGATCGCGGCACGTGCTTTGCGGCTGCTGCATGAACGGCGTGACTGGCAGAGTCCGGAGATCCACCTGCACCTGCCGATGCAGCTGCGGGGCAGAAGCCGTGAGCTGATTTTCGGCAACCACATGGGCGCCATGCCGCTGTTTCTAGATGCCGGGGCGCTGGGCACGCTGGATCAGGCGGTAGCGCATGTGCTGGAAAAGTACCGTGAGGCGATGAAGCAGGAGAGGGCGCAGGCATCCGAGGCGCTGACGACGCTGGCGGCTTATCTGCCACTGAGTGCGTTCATCCCGATGGTACGCTGGACGAACATGGGGCAGATTTGCAGCCTGTTTCATTCGCATACCGGCTCGTTTCTGCCGGGGCGCAAAGAATTTGCGGGAGCTGCGGTGCAAAACATCTGTACTATTCCGAGCGTCAGCACGCCGCCGGGATTGGGCATTTTTGTCTCTGACTACGCCGGGCTCATCACGGTGACCCTGGCATGGCGGGGAGACGGAGTGTCTCAAACGGAGATCGAAGCGCTGGATCAGCGAATTCGGACGGATTTGACCGGCATTGCGGAAGAGTGACCGCAATGAATTTTAATAAGAGTGCCAGGGAACCGCGACATGGACAGGCAGGCTGCCGTTGCTTCCGTCAGGACCTGGCGGGGTTCGCAAGCTGAACATCCGCGGTCCCTGACGCTGGTGATCTAGCTGCTGGGCTCATCGGGCACAAGCAAGATTGCAGCCTAAAGACAAAATGGGTGAAAATTGGTGTTGTCGAAACCCGGTGGTTCCGGTAAAAATTAGTCTTTAAATTCTCAAATTACGCTTTTCGTATGGTCTGGAAAATTCTATCCGCTCTCTCTGCCGTCTGTCTGGGCACCGCCTGCTATTTTGCCTGGGCAAACCAAAAACTGCTCGTGGAGGAGCGTAAACGCGAGGGTTTCGCCAATGAAAACTTGGCTGCCATGACGGCCCACATCGCCAAAGCAGAAGAGGCGAAAAAGAGCCGTGAGACGCAGCGCAACATGGCCAATCAAGAGCTCGAAACCACCAAAACCTCCGTGGCAGACTTTGCCGCCAAGGTGCAGACCGCTGAGCAAGAACTGGCTGCGGTGAAGACCAATCTGGAGCAAACCGCCAAGGTGGTGGCTCAGAACCAAAAACTGATTGATGAGGCGGGCGACATCAAGGGGCTGCTGGCCCAGATTGATGCCATCAAGAAAGAACGCGCTGAAGCCGAATCGGCACTGGCAAATCAGACTCAGCATCTGGCTGCCGCCCAAGAAAGAATCACCAGCCTGACCAATGCGGCCAAAGAGGCCGAGGAACGCGAAGCCCGTGGCCGCCGCGGCATTGTGGACGACGATTTCACCGCCAAAGTCGCCTATTCTTATACTGACTGGGGCTTTGTGGTGCTTAACAAGGGCAACGGCGGTGGTGTTTTTGCCAATGCCGATCTCGAAGTGAAACGCGGCAAGGACGTGGTCGCCAAGCTGAAAGTGCGTGATGTGGAGCAAAATTCCTCGGTGGCCGATCTGGTCAAAGGCAGCCTTGCAGAAGGTGAGCACATCCGCTCGGGTGATCTTGTGGTGGCTGCTGCTGAACAGAGCGCCAAGACCGCTGCAACCAAGACGCCTGATGGAGCCGCTGCTCCTGCAACTGGAGCCCCAGGGGCTGCCCCAGCCGCCACTCCTCCTGCAGCAGGTGCAGCGATGGGCACTGATCCTTTTGGTGCGCCTGCTCCGGCCGCAGCTCCTGCAGCTCCCGCCATGGGTGCTGATCCGTTTGGAGCCCCTGCGGCCCCGGCCCCAGCGGCACCTGCAGCTCCCGCCATGGGCGCTGATCCGTTTGGCACCGCCCCACCTGCTGCACCTCCAGCCGGAGGCGCCACGCCACCACCCAGCACTGCGGACCCCTTTGGTACAGCACCACCGGCCGCCAAGTGATCGCAGACATCCGTTAGTCGCCTGACACCTTTCCCAGCCCCTCCCCTTTCCCATGACCAAAGTTCTTTTCATCCTTAGCGCAGTGGTGATCCTCGTAGCCAGCTTCTTCGCCTATCAAAACGGGCGTGAGTTTGCCGACGTTCGCACCAAGGTGGCAGGGGTTAACGCCAGCATCACGAGTCAAAAGAGCGCCCAAGACAAGCTGCTTCGTCCAGGCTCGGGCGAGGTGTCCAAGCTGATGGCAGACATCGCCCGCGTGCAGGGTGATCTGGATGTCGAGGCAGAGAAGCTCAAGGCGCAGAAGAACAAGCTGGCTCAAACCCAGGAAGAAATCACACGCACTCAGGAAGAGTTTGCGGTGAAAGAGAAAAAGAAACTGGCACAGGACGACCTCCTCAAAGATCTCCCGCAGGGCATGAAGCCTGAGACGATGGTTGAAGGCATCCAAAAGCTGAAGAAGGAAAAGCTCGATTTTGAAGCGCAGGCCGAACTCAAGAAGAAAGAGGTGGCCGCTGAGGAAGACAAGGTGGCTGGCATCCAGAAGCGTGTGGATGAAGTGATGCACAAAATTGAGGACCGCCGTAAAAACTTTGAGCGCAACAGCCTGAGCTCCCGCGTCATCGCCGTGAACTATGACTGGGGCTTTGTGATCATTGATGCAGGCAAGATTACGGGTCTCACCGAGCAGACCAAATTGATTGTCACTCGTGGCGCACAGACCGTCGGCAAGATCAGCATCATGACGGTTGATGGCAAAAATTCGATGGCCGCCATCGTGCCGGAAGCAGTCGTCAATGGTCAGGTGATCATGCCAGGAGACCGGGTGATCCTCGAAAACTTGGTGCAAAACTGATTTGTCTCGTGCATAGGGAGAACCTCATGAAGACACGACTGCTCAGCTTTCTGCTTTTGGCAATCACCGCCGCATGCTCCCTTTCCTCCTGTGCCTCGGATGAACCGAAACGCAAGAAAGTGGTGGGGCCGGATGGCAGTCAGTACAGCAGTCTCCCATGGAACCGCCCTCGGTCCTGGGAAGGCAACGCCAAATACGGCGGCATGGTTCCTGGCAGTCGCTAAGGTGTTGATGAGCTGACGGCTTGTTGAAAAACCTCGTTGGTGAGGATTTGAGAGACCTGGCATGGCGGAGCCGAAGAGGCATCTTGGGCCAATTTGAAAGAGGTGGACGAAGCGAAGCTGTGAGGGATCAAAATGATCCCTCTCCTGACTGACTGCGGCCGCAAGGACTCCAGATGGGTCTTTCAACAGGCTGCTTTAGAGAATTCCGAAAACTGATTTCCGGACAGGGTGCTTGGGGACGTTCGGCGGCGGTTGGAGGACCAACCGCCCTACCTTCACGCCATTAGCGCTTGCAGGCCAAGTACTCGATCGTTTGAAATTATTTTATAGCCCTTTTAACTCATGCCATCGTGCGGGCCCGAAGCCAATCCCCTCACCCCAGCCCTCTCCCCCAAAGAAAGGGCTTTGGTGTCGTCGTGTGTCAGGGGCGGGGAGAGGGAGCACCGCCTTGGCTGCCCTGAATTTATAGGACACGTAACAATTTAAAATGCGCCAGGCAGGGCTGACGGCAAACAGGCCCGTCTATTCCACTGCTTCCAGAAGTGCTTCGCCGTCTGCGTTTTTGACGATGCGATAGAAGCAGGTAGGACGTTTGGTGTGGCAGCAGCCGCCGCCGTGCTGTTTTACGCGCAGAACGAGCGCATCCTGGTCACAGTCGGTGCGGATGTCGATGATCTCCTGAAACTCGCCGCTGGTGGCCCCTTTGTGCCAGAGCTGATTGCGGCTGCGGCTCCAATAAACGGCCTGGCCGAGTTCGAGCGTCATTTTGAGGGACTGCTCGTTCATGTAGGCCAACATGAGTGGCGCACCGGTCTCGGCATCGACCGCCATCGCGGGCATGAGGCCATGCTCATCGAATTTTGGGGCAAACAGCATGCCTTCTTCAATGGCATGCTTCGACTCACGGGCGGCGAAGGAGATGGGTGGGGAGGCGGACATGGGAAGAACCTATGCTAGCGGCACATCCTACCCGTGCAACCACCTCAATCGCCTTGTTACTGGATGGGAGCGCGAGTCGTTCTGGAATTTGGAGGCGGGGGGGGCAGCCGGCCGCTGGCCCCCGGACCGCACATGGAATGTGCGGACCACTTCATATTGGAATTGCGATCATTGGATAGCAGTTTCCAAGACTCATTTCCTTTTAGCAGGCTGTTTCTTGCTCGAGAATCATGGGCTTCGACGGCGGCTGGCTGAGGACGCCAGCCCTACCTGCGCTGGGCATGTGCGTGCCCAGCGCAAGGCGGGTGCATGGTCCTCCAAGCACCGTCGAGCATCGCCACGCGCGCTGCTTTCCGGAAATCCGTTTTGGAAAACCGCTATAACGGCCAAAAACATCCCAGACAGCCTTCACTCAGGGATATTCCATGCGTGGTGCATTTGCCACCCGGCACGGAGACGGGCGGGCTGTCGCCACACCCATCCCAGAAACAAGGCTATTTTCCTGGAAAGATCGGGAGCACACTCTTGAGGAGGCCGGCTCCGGCGTTCACGCCGTTTTCAATGACTCCGCTGGCTCCGTTGATGACTTTGCCGGGCAATTTGGCAGCGTCTTCTCCAAGCACGGGTTTGAGCAGGGTTTCAGCCCCCTGGCCGACGATTGCGCCGGGGGTATCAAGGAGGAGGGACATACCGGCAGCACCGATGAGGCGGCTGCTGAGGTCCTCCATGGGGGCATCGAGCGTGCCGACGATGCGCACCCGCGTCCATTGCAGGCCGGGAGGCGCGGCCGGGTTGCTATCCACAAAGACTCGGCTGTTGGCACCGGGGATGCCGCTCAAGGTCTCTGGAGTGACGCCGAGAAGAAAATCACCCTCCAGAGCACGGCCACGAATGGTCAGGGCGCCTTCGATGCGGAGGAGACCGTTGGACTGCACGATGATGTTTTCGATGCGCAGGGCGTCGCCCTGAGGCCGGAAGGAGGCGCTGCAGATATCGAGCACGAGGCGTTTGAACCTGTGGGTGTTGGTGTAGGTCACGAGTTTGTCGAGAATGGGCAGACCGGTGAGCGCGCCGTCCTTCAGTGAGAGGTCGGCCTTCCATGCTGGCGGGGCATTGCGTGCGCCGGCCATTTCGAGATCGCCTTCGATCTTGCCGGAGAGGCGTTGTTTCCACCAGGCATCGAGAAATTCGTCCATGGGGACGGCTTTGACATGGGTGAAAATCTGCCATGCGCCGGTTTCATACTTCACGGAACCCCGCAGGGTGGCCTCAGAAGACTGCTTCCAACGCAAGGCGGCGTCACTGATTTGAAACTGGCTGTCTGCAACACGCAGAGTGGCTCTGGTGAGGTCAAACTGGAGCGGCTCTTTTTGTTCAGGAGCGAGGATGGGGGTCTGCAATTTACCGCCGTTCAATTTGGCGGACACGGATACTTCACCCGTATGCCAATCACCCAAGCGGAGCTGGGAGTCTGCGATCTTCCATCCTGCCTGTTCAAACACGAAACGATGGACCTCGAAGCCGCTGATGCGCGTTTGGGTGGGGATGTAGCGGCGCAGAAAGGAGGGAATCCCGTCGTTGCTGTCGTCGAATTTGGCGGCGTTTGCGGCGGGCGGACTGCTTGAAGCGGCCGTGTGGCGCAGCGTAAGATCGTCTGCTCCGGCGTTCTGAATGCTCCACTTCCCCTGCCGGATGGCACCGAAATCGAGGGCGGCACGCAGGCCTCCCGCTTCCACGCTCCAGCCAGGATTGGAAAATGACAGTTCGGTGACGCTGGCGGTGTCGTCGTTCCAGGTGATCGGGGCGATTTGCGCGCTGCCGTCAATGCGTGCGGCAATCAGATCCTCGGCCTTCTGGCGGAAATCATCCTTCTGAATGTAGTCACGTATGTAACTGGTAACGAGGGCGGGAGCCAGCAGCACGAGAATCACCCCACTGACGAGGATCAATCCCGCAAGCCACCACAGCCAGCCAAAAGAAGTGGAGGAGGGACGCTGGCCCGGTCTGTTGCGGCGTTGCATTTTGGTGGTGGATTGAATTTTTTCGTCGCCAGAGCAGTACTCCCCGGCCTAGTGTCAGAAACCTATTTAACCTGTATGCTCAAAGCTCTCAACGTTTGTCTTGAAGTCGAAGGTCCGCAAGACTCGGAGAACAGCACGCTGCACCTGCTCCGAGAAGTGAGCTTCAATGTTCCCCCCGGGCATCTGGTGGCGATCGTGGGGCCATCGGGCTGTGGCAAGACGACCTTGCTGAAAGTGATCACCGGCATTCAGCAGCAGACGTCCGGGGAACTGCTGTGGGATGGCATGAATCTAAGCGATGAGGAGGATCTGCACCCTGGAGATCTGGGTTACGTGCCGCAGTTCAGCGTGGCCTATGATCTGCTGACAGTGGAGGAGAGCATCGCCAGTGCGATGGTGCTGCGGACGCAGCTGTCACAGACGGAAGATTTCATCCCGGCGCTGGACCACATTCTGGAGGTGACGGGTTTGACGCATCTCTCCGACCGACAGGTGAAGGTGCTGTCCGGGGGGCAGAAACGCCGTCTGGGTCTGGCGCTGGAGCTGGTGACAGACCCCTGCCTGCTGCTGTGCGATGAGGTTACAAGCGGGCTGGATCCGAAATCCGAAAACGAGATCACCAATCTGCTGCGCGTGCTTTCGCGCGGGCATCCGAAGCGTGTGGTGGTCAATGTCACGCACAGTCTTGCGAGTCTGGACGCCTATGACAGCGTGATGGTGATGTATCAGGGAGTGCTGACGTATCATGGCCCGCCGAAGGCAATGATGCATTACTTTGCGGCCGAGCACCCCGAGGAGGTCTATCTCAAGCTCACGGAGCGCAAGGCGGGGGACTGGCATGAGTCATGGGAAAAACACCGTGACACCTATTACAAGAGTCACGGGTTCGACGGTACACGTGTGCTCCCTGAGGTGGAGGAGAAAAAGGAGGCCAAGAAAAGCAGCGGCCCCTCCAGGACCACCGTGCGTGAGGAGCGTGCGGTGGCAAAACTTGAGCACGTCGAAGCGACTGAGCATCTGGATCTGCCGCCGGTCGAAATGCCATCCATGACGACGCAGTTGTTTGAGCTGCTGCGCCGGCGGTGGACGATTTTCCGCCGTGACAAGGCGCAGGTCTGGCTGCACCTGGCCATGCTGCTGGGCTTTCCGCTGCTTGTCGTGATTTTCGCGCTGGACGGCATCAAGCCGCTGCGGGCGCTCTCGACGCATCAGGATGACAACATCCAGCAGGAGTATCAGCAGATGAAGCAGCACCAGGAGGAGCAGCTCAAGGCGGGCGGACTGGTCTCCGGGCTCATCATGCTGCAGGTGGTGCTGGTGACCCTGATGGCGAGCAACAATGCGGCGCGCGAGATCGCCTCCGAACGACTGATTTTGGAGCGCGAGAAACTTGGAGGATTGCACCCGTTCGCGTACATCGGCAGCAAGGTGATCTTCCTGGGCATGTTCGTGCTGGCGCAGAGTTTATGGATGGGGTTCTTCGTGGACATGGTGACCGGAGGGCTGCCGGGAGATCTGGTGACGAAGCTGGTGCTGCTGGTGCTGGCCTCGGCGGCGATGACGAGCGTGTGTCTGGGCATCTCAGCCATGAGCAAGACACCGGAAAAGGCCACGATCTTGTGCATCTACCTGGTCGGCTTTCAGCTTCCGCTTTCGGGTGCGGTGCTCACTCTGCCAAACTGGCTGGAGAACTGGGTGCAGCCGCTGGTGGTTGCCTTCTGGAGCTGGAGCGGCAGCCTGAGCAGCATGCGGAGCACGGCGTTTTATGACGCGGTGAAGCAGGTGACCTCCACGGATCTGATCGGGCCCGGCATCGCTGGATTCGTGCTGTTTGTGCATGTGCTGGTCGGCCTCGGCATGACCTTCATCGGCGTGCAGCGGAGCCAGTGGGACACTTGAAGAAGTTTACGGTGGTTGACGATTGTTGACGGTGGTTTTTCCGAGCCGCTGATCTGACCGTCAGAATTTGTCGGCCATTTTTATGCCGAGCCAGAAGGCGGCTGGGATGATGGCGGCGAAGAAGGTCCAGTGGCGCTTTGGGGGAGGAGCAGGGCGAGGATAATCGGGGATGAGGCCGGCGGATGTCATGCGATCGTAGAGATCGGGGTGTGACAATCGTTTCGTCATCACTGCGGGCATCTGGTTGGCTTGATAGAGCTTCTCAAGAGCACGGGCGTAGACCGGACCTTCGGCTTCATTCGTGACGGACATGGAGTCGGCGCGGTTTTCCATGCGCTTGGTGGTGCTCGCGGCCAATTTCCGCAGCAGCCAAACACCAATAAAAAGCCAGAACACGCCACCGATTTGGAAGTGATGCACGACGGGAAGGGTGAATGCGAAACCAAGCCAGCTCAGGCCTCCCAGCATTCTCGAACAGCGGACGGAAACAGATTCGCAGAGATGCGCCATTTCATGCTGCACGAGAGTGCGCAGTTCGGCATCGTCCAGAACCTTCATCGCTGGCGTGGTCACGATGATGCTCCGGATGTACATCAAGGCGAAAGCATTGGCCATGATGGCATCCATCACCCACGCACGGACTGGGGGCACGCCGGATGCCGCGGTGACTTCGTCGACTATCTGCCGCAGACGGGAGGTGTGCGGATTTGCACCGAGTCCAGGCAGGGCGCGCAACCAGATGCCAGAGTAAATCAGGACCAGCAGCACAGCAGCCACGCCCAACCTGAGCCAGTCTCTCGATTCAAGATTTTCGGAGGTGGAGATGGTCGCCCAGACGATGACGCCAAGCCAGGCGGAAGTGAGGAGCAGCATCCACAACGTCTGCTTCAGCCACATACGCAGCGTCAATCCGGACCAAAGAAGGCGGTCGATGAAGAACTGTGCCGTGAAAAAACCGCCCAGCGCACCGAACGTCACCATGCCGACATCAGGCACATCGCCGGCGAGTTCATGGCGCAAAATAAATCCAAGACCGATGACACTCATGGCAACGGCGGTGCGTGTCTTGCGTGCCAGCCACAGCCAGCGTGCACGTTCCGTCCAGTGCTGATCCCGGACCTGCTCCCAAGGGCGCAGGGACAGCCGCATCAGCGTGTAGCTGTAAAGAACACTGGCGACGAAAAGCAGGCCAAGAAAGAGTGCGGGAGAAAGCATGATTAATGAGGCAGGCCGAAAAGATAATAAGCGGCGCAGAGCAAGGCGAGAACAATGGTGCCGGCGTTCAGTTCGCGTGAGCGGCCTGAAGCCAGTTTTAGAACTGGATGCACGACCAGACCGGCGGTGAGACCGTTGGCGATGTTGTAAGTGAAGAGCATCATCACGATGGTGACGAAGGCCGGAACCCACTCGGTGAGATCATCGAAGTCGATGCGGCGTACGGAGCCGGTCATGAGAACGCCCACGGCGATCAAGGCCGGGCCGTAGGCGAAGCGGAGCTGCTGCAAGGGCTCGATCAAGGGGATGAAAAACAGCGAGAGGGCAAACAGGGCAGCTGTGACGAGCGAGGCGAGGCCGGTGCGTGCGCCTGCGCTGATGCCGGTGGCGGATTCGATGTAGGCGCCGCTGGTTGAAGTGCCCACGAGACCGCTGAACATGCAGGTGAGCGCATCGACGAGCATGGGCTTCTCGACTTGGGGGAAGTTGCCTTTTTCATCGAGCAAGTCTGCTGTGGCACCGAGGCCGGTGAGTGTGCCGAGGGTATCTAGAAAACTCATCAGGAAGAGGGTGAGCAGCACGGGAAGGAAGCTGAGCTGGAGAACACTGGTGATGTCCAGTTTGAAGGCGATGCGGCTCAGATCATAGTCACCGGTGAAGGGCAGCGCTGCGATGGTCTTGGGCATGTGGCCGAAGCCGAGCGCGCCGCCGATCAACGCTGTGACAATGATGCCGATGAGGAGTGCGCCGCGCACTTTGCGAATCATGAGCACGGTCATGAGCAGGAAGCCGCCGAGTGCGAGCAGGACCTGAGGATCGCGCAGATTGCCGATTTTGACGGGGACTGCGGGAGAGAGGAACAGACCATGCGCATCGGTTGGCAAGGCAGGAGGCGGCAGACCTGTCACGAAACTGGTGACGATGCCGGTTTCATACAAACCGATGAAGGCCAGGAACAGACCGATGCCGACGGCGAAACTGTGTTTCAATCCTGCTGGCACGGAATTCGCCAGCCAGCCGCGAATGCCGAGCAATGTGATGATGAGAAACAAAACTCCGCTGACGAAGACTGCGCCGAGCCGCTGCTCCCAGCCAATGCCGAGTGCGGCGAGACCAAAGGCGATGAAGGCATTTTCACCCATGTAGGGTGCGACTGCGATGGGGCGGTTGGCGATCAGGGCCATCAGCAGGCAGCCCACAGCCGCTGTCAAAATGGTGGCCACGGTGCCGGGGCCTACGGGGATGCCGGCGAAGGAGAGGATCGCCGGATTTACCACCATGATGTAGGCCATGGTGATGAAGGTGGTCACGCCGCCGATGACTTCGGCGCGGACTGACGAGCCATGCTGATGCAGCTTGAAGAAGGCTATCATGCTGCGGTGGAGAGGAGCGTGGAAGAGCTGAGCTGCAATTTGAATCCGCGTTCCAATGCGGCGTGATTTTATGCGCAATTCCAGGCTGGCGGCGGTCGTTCACAGCGGGCCATGAAGTCCCTGCTGCTGCTTTCATCCTTTGTTCTCCTCCACTCATCCTCATGGGCCCAACCCAATGTGGTGCTCTTTCTGGTGGATGACATGGGCTGGATGGACAGCGGGGTGTATGGCTCGAAGTACTATGAAACGCCCAACATCGACAAGTTCGCGACGCGGGCGATGCGGTTTACGAATGCGTATTCGCAGCCGCTGTGCTCGCCGACACGAGGGAGCATCCTGAGCGGACAGTACACGGCCCGGCATGGCATCACGACGGCGAGCGGGCACCAGCCGCCGCAGCCGGCCGGGCATGTGTTTCTAGCGGAAACCGGCCCGGCGAATGCGCCGATGCTGATGCCGGAGAGCAAGAACTACCTGGAGCCTGCGCAGATCACGCTGGCGGAGACTTTGAAGGGGGCGGGCTATCGCACGGCGCACATCGGCAAATGGCACCTCGGGCTTACGCAACCCTACTGGCCGGAGCAGCAGGGCTTTGATGTGGCGTTTCACTGCCATCCAGACCCAGGACCTCCGGGAGAGTATTTTTCGCCTTATGGCGTGCTGCTTGATGGCAAGCCCGGCGGCAAGACCAAGGTAGGAACGATCACCGACGGGCCGCAGGGGGAGTACATTGTGGACCGACAGGCAGCGGAGGCGGTGAAGTTCATCAATGCGAACAAGGGCGGTCCGTTTTTTCTCAACCTGTGGTGCTATGGCGTGCATGGACCTTGGGGGCACAAGGAGGAATACACGAAGTACTTTGCGGCGAAGAAAGATCCGAGCGGACGGCAGGGAAATCCGATCATGGCGTCTATGTTGAAGAGCGTGGACGAGTGTTTTGGGCGCATCCTGGCGGAACTGGAGCAGCAGGGCATTGCCGACAACACGATCATCATTTTCACTTCCG
Source organism: Prosthecobacter sp. (assembly GCF_044373815.1). Taxonomy (GTDB): domain Bacteria; phylum Verrucomicrobiota; class Verrucomicrobiia; order Verrucomicrobiales; family Verrucomicrobiaceae; genus Prosthecobacter. The sequence goes on from NZ_JBIPNG010000010.1 coordinate 20,256, forward strand.
ACAACGGTGGCAATGCGCACAGCAATGTACCCGGCACAGGAAAAACAGAAGCGGCGGAGAAGAACAAAAGTGAGTTCCTAGCTGACTGGCGCAAGTGGGCAGGCGATCAACCGCCGACGATGAACACCCCGCTGCGCGATGGCAAAGGCACGCTGTATGAAGGCGGCACGCGTGTGCCGATGATGTGGGCCTGGGCGGGCAAGATCAGGCCTGCCAGCATGAGCGAGGCCGTGGTAGGACCGATTGATATTTACCCGACCGTGATTGATCTCCTCGGCATCAAGAAACCGGAGCAGCAGGTTTTTGATGGCGTGAGTTATGCGAAGGTCTTGAAGGGTGATGGCGAGCTGAAGCGCGAGGCCTACTTCAACTATCATCCGCACGGCGGCGCGAACCGTGCCGGTGGCGTGTGGGTGCGCAGCGGAGATTTCAAGCTGCTGCGCTGGTTTGGCAATCCCAGCACGCACGAGCTTTACAACCTGCGCGAAGACCTCAGCGAAGCGCATGATCTGGCCGCGACGATGCCGGACAAGGTGAAGGAACTCGATGCGCTGATTGATGATTTTCTCAAGGACACTGGCGCGACTTATCCACGGCCCAACCCAGCGTACAAACCCGTGGCGGCCAAGGTGGCTGCGACAAAGACTGATCCGCTGGATGCGTGGAAGGAGCGCCAATGCAAGGCCACGGTGAGCGCGGGCATTCTGACGATGAAGAGCACTGGGAAAGCAGGCACCGGATTCCTTGGGCACGGGATGGCCAAGATGAACGGACCTGCCACGGTGAAAATGCGCGTGCGCAGTGAAGCGGGCGGTGCAGGTAAGATTGATTCGCTGCCACATGGTGCGGCAGATCCGAGCGTGGTGCATTCCTCGGCGGTCGAAGTCAAAGCGGGGGACTGGCAGGAGTTGAAGATTGAACTGGGTGACAAGGGGCCGCTGGGCACGCTGCGTGTCTATCTACCCGATGGCGAGATTGACTTCATTGAAGTTGCGCCTGCCAGTGGGAAAGTGCAGCGGTGGGATTTTTGAATTCAACTCCCCTTCCCTCATGATCCGCCATACTGTCGCCTTCCGTCTCAAGCATGAATCCGGCTCTGCCGCCGAGCGGGATTTTTTACTCGCAGCCTGCGAGCTCGCGAAGATCGAGGGCGTGCAGAAGTTTGAGTGTCTGCGTCAGACCAGCGTGAAGAACAGCTTCAGCTTTGGTCTGTCGATGGAGTTTGCGGATGCAGCCGCGTATGCTTTTTACAGCGACCATCCGGAACACACGGCCTTCGTGCAGAAGCGCTGGATTCCTGAAGTGGTGGAGTTCATGGAGCTGGACTACGTGGCTCATGCGCCGTGAGGAGCGTGCCTGGGAGAGAGGTGGCAAAGGGACTAGCGACGCTTCTGTGTCACCGCTACGCGGTTCCACCGAACTAACTGGTGCGGGTTCATGGTTTCCGTGGGTTGGCACCCACGGCTACCGTTATGCCAGCGCTACGCGCTTCCGAAGAACTGCAAAGCAATGCTTTTGAAGTGCTAGAGCATTTTAAATATTTTTGTGTCGTATCAATCCAGTGCTGACAAAGCGGTTCTACCTCTTCCGGCCCCTGACATACGCCGACAACGAATATTTTACTTCGCGGAGAGGAGAGGGCCGGCACCTTTCGACAGCATGGGATCCCCCCCCTCACCCTAACCTCTCCCCAAAGGACATCTTGGGCATTGCCCTGTCATCGATGGGGAGAGGGGATTCGCTTGATGTCCGCGTTAAGGATTGAGCGAACAAAGCTATGAAACTGCTGAGCGGCCAGGCATCGAGACTCAAAAAAAGCGCCGCGCCAGGTGTGAACCGGACGCGGCGTGAGGAATTCAGGATGGAATTAAGCGCTGATGTGATTGGAGACCAGCTTGGTCATCTCGAACATCGACACTTGCTTCTTGCCGCCGAACACCGCCTTCAATGCGTCATCCGCATTGATGTTGCGCTTGTTCTTTGCGTCCTGGAGACCATTCTTTTTGATGTAGTCCCACAGCTTCTTCGTGATCTGGCCACGAGGAGCAGGCTTGTTGCCGACGACGGCTCCGAGGATCGCGTCAGGCTGTACTGGCTTCATGAGCGCAGGATTGGGTTTCCGCTTTGCTTTGGCAGCTTTCTTAGCTGCCGGTGCTTTGGCAGCTTTCTTGGCTGCTGGTGCTTTGACAGCTTTCTTGGCTGCCGGTGCTTTGGCAGCCTTCTTGGCTGCTGGTTTTGCTTTGGTTGCTTTCTTGGCCATAGTGTTGTTGGCGGCTGTTGCCGTAGGAGCAGGTTATGAGAGCGCCCTGCGGAGCGTCAACGCAAATTTAATCAATATTTGAGGTTGTTTCCCTGCGTACAGCCGCTCGGCACCCTGCGCAAATGCACTTCGGCGGATGTCGACAACAGCCCCATTTTTGTCGCTGCATTTGTGCATCATCTCGACTGCGAAGCGGGGTCAAACCTGAGTCAGCCCCCATGCTCATGAGGGTGACTTCAAACCGAAAACGAGGCTACAATTTCGCGCGGCTTTCAACCCATTGCACGGCGTAGCGAACCAGAGAGGCACCGTCGGTCATGCCGAGTTTTTCTTTGATGTGAGCACGATGGGCTTCGACGGTTCTGGCGCTGATGCTGAGCTGAGCGGCGATGTTTTTGGTGGGGACGCCACTGCCGATGAGCGAAAGGATTTCGAGTTCGCGATCTGTGAGAGCGTCCATGCCAGTGGCTTTGGAACGTGCCGCACCGGTGACCTGCTCAAGCATGCGTGCGTTGAGAGATTCACTGACATAGAGCCCACCGCTGATGACTTTGTGAATGGCGGTGACGAGGTGATCCGCAGCCTCCTCCTTCATCACATAACCACGGGCACCGGCACGCAGCGAGCGCTCGCCATAGAGTGTTTCATCGTGCATGGAGAGCACGATGCACTGGGTGGAAGGATGCAGGGCACGGATGTCTTTGACGAGTTCGAGGCCGTTCTTGTCCGGCAGGGTGAGATCAATGACAGCGAGATCGGGCTTGAGTTTGCCAACGACTTCGAGCCCATCACGCGCGCTGCCGGCCTCACCGATGACGTCAAGCCCCTCCTCGGCACGGATCAACTGCGCGAGGCCATGACGCATGATGGGATGATCGTCGATGAGGACGAGGCGCTTCACGGATTTTTCGCTGGTGCGGGAACGCTGCATATGACCTGGGTGCCGCCGCCGGTGCGCGGCTCGATTTTGAGTGTGCCGCCTATCATCTGAGCGCGATGGCTCATGGTCAAGAGGCCCATGCCAGTTCCTTTGGCCGGCGAATCGGGAATGCCAATGCCATTATCGCGGACATGGAGGACGATATTGCCACTCTGGCGGGCGAGATGAATGTCGACCCGGCTGGCCTGGCCATGCTTGACCGCATTGGAAACAGCCTCCTGAGCGATGCGAAAGAGCTGCACGGAGAGTTTGTTGTCGGCCAGCTGCACCGGATTGTCGTAACGAAAATCACATGCGATCTCAAAGGCCCGGGCGGTGCTTTGTGCGAGCTCCTCAAGAGCTTTCATGAGACCGCCGGAGTCGATCACCACAGGCATGAGGCCGCGGGACGTTTCACGCGCACGTGTATTGGCCTTGCTGATGAGATCGACGATTTCCGCCAAGCTCTGGGCTTCGGCGCTGCCGGCCTTGGTGAGTTTTTTTTGCGCCACCTTCGCGAGGCAGCCGATGGCGGCGAGCTGCTGGCAGAGATCATCGTGGATGTCCTGTCCGATGCGAGCCTGCTCCTCCTCGCTGATGTGGAGGATCTTGTCCTCCAGAGCCTTGCGTTCGGTGAGGTCACGGATGATGCCTGTGAAAATGCGACGCCCGCTGGGCAGCACGGCTTCACCGACGGAGAGGTCGATGGGGAAGACGGTGCCGTCTTTGCGCTGGCCCACGACCTCACGCCCGATGCCGATGATGCGATTCACGCCGGAGTTCAGGTAGTTCTGAATGTAGCCGTCGTGCCGGTCGCGATAGGGCTGGGGCATGAGCAGGCTGATGTTTTTGCCGATGATCTCAGCACGCTGGTAGCCAAAGAGGCGAACCGTGGCGGTATTGGCGGTTTCGATGATGCCATTGGCATCGATCGTGATGATGGCATTGACCGCTGTTTCCACGATGGCGCTGGAAATTTGCTCGCTGGCCTGAAGCGCAGCCTGCAACTGGGCAATGCTGGGATCGTCAGGCGCTGGTCTCTGCATCGGCATACAGGATTTCAATCTGGAGCGATGACGAAGCCGTCCGGCTTCACGGCGAGGATCGAGCAGGGAGCATGCTGCACGATTTTTTCAGCCGTGGTGCCGATGAGCATCTCGCGCAGGCCTGTTTTGCCATTGGTGCCGAGTACGACGAGGGTGGCGTGCACTTCGTTGACATGATCCAGAATGGCTTCACGGATGTTCACGCGCTCCTTGATGTGCTGAGCGACCGCCACATTTTCTACATCACGTGTCAGCGGCTCAAGGAAGGCAGCCAGATCTTTACTCCAAGTCGCCACAGCCTCAGGATCGTAGGTGGCAGGCAGCGAAGGAGCAAAGCCGCCGTAATCGAGCGACATGGCGAGGGCGCTTTGAAACACATGCAGGCAGTCGAGAGAACCACCGTCCTGCTGCGCGACATGGAGCGCGCATTGCACCGCCTTGGCGGAGTTTTCAGAAAAATCGACGCAGGCGACGATCTTCTTGAAGGGCCCCTGGGCATCTTCGCGCACGACGAGGACATCGACGGGGGCTTTGCGCACGCACTTGGCGGTGATGACGCCGATGCGGTGGGGTTCATTGCGTGATCCCTTGGCCCCCATGACGAGGAGATCGGCGCTGTGGGCGCGGCAGGCTTCGACGAGTTCGGAGAAGGGATTGCCGATGCGCACTTCGGCATTCACGCCCGCACCCACTTCGGCGTCATCCACAAACTTTTTGAGCCGTTCCACCCATTCAGCACGAATGGTGGCCTGATCGGCGGAAAGCGCGCTTTTGAGTTCATGCACGAGAAACTCGTCCATGACATGCACAGCGGTGATGGCAGCGCCGTCAAGTGAGGCGCGGTGCACGGCCTCCCGCAGCGCGATGCGACAGGAAGAGGTGAAGTCGATGGCGGCGATGACGTGGTGGAGCTTTTTCATGGTGTGTTTGGATTAAATTCATTTCACCATAGTCGTCGGAAAAAGGCAATGCCGCGCCGGGGTTGCGGCGTAGTGGGCAGAGCTTGCGCTCAAAGCCCGGCTTCTTCCTGAGCCTGCTCGACTGCGGCTTCAAGAGTCCACAGGGTGCGATCAAAGCTCTTCTGGCGCGCACGAAACTGGGCTTCGTCGGTGATGGCGGTGAGTGTTTCCAGTTCCTTGACCGCAAAGGCGTGATGCTGCTCCAGAGCGGAAATGCGTGTTTTGAAATAATCGCGGCCGCCCTGGTCCTTGAGCACGTCAATGTCCGCCTTCCAGCCGGTGAGCGCAGTGCCGGCCTGCTGGAGATACTCTGCGCGGCTGGTGGTCACATGGTCCTTGGCTTTTTTGTACCACTCGCGGCCTTTGATTTCTCCCTGCTCCTTCACTTTGGAGAATTCGTTTTTCAGCTTTTCCGCAGCGCGGCGGAGCTGATCATTGAGGCTGTCTTCGGCACGGAGCGAAAGAGCGCAAAGGCTGAGGGCGAGGCAGGTGATGATGGCTTTTTTCATGGTCGTCGAGGGATACGGCTGGATGCCGCCAACCATGCATGCTCTTTTCCTTGGCGAAAGAATTTCCCACCAGCTCCGTCAAGTTCATGCCCATGATCCGCACGACCGCCCTCACCGCCCTGTCCATTTCCCTGCTGACTGTTCTTTCGAGCGCCCAGCCTGCCACGAAGCCTGTATTCTGGCCCGGGAAGGGAGGCCCGACGCAGGACTGCATCGTCCCGGCGGCGGATGTGGCGCGGATTCCCCTGGAATGGGACAGCGCCTCCGGCAAAAACATTGCGTGGCGTACGCCGCTGGAAGGCCTGGGGCATTCCTCGCCAGTGATCGGCGGTGACATGATTTGGTTCACCTCTGCCACAGCGGACGGCACCAAGCAGTTCATCTATGGCATCGACCGTCACAGCGGGAAGATCGTGCATCATGACGTGGTGTTTGAGAATGTGGCTCCTGAAGATCTGGGCAACCCCATCAACAATTACGCAGCCCCTTCTCCTGTGCTGGAAGAGGGTGCGCTGTATGTGCACTTCGGCACCTATGGCACGGCGCGCATTGATCCTACGACGGGCAAGAAAGTGTGGGAGCGCCGCGACATCAACGTGCGCCACTTCCGTGGGCCAGGTTCATCGCCAATCATTTACGGCGACCTCATCATCCTGACCTTTGACGGCATTGACCAGCAGTTCGTCACGGCGCTGGACAAGAAGACGGGCAAGAGCGTCTGGAAAACCGCCCGCACCACGGACTACGGCGACCTGGACAAAGAAGGCAAGCCGACCCGGGATGGCGACATGCGCAAGGCCTACCACACACCCGGTGTGTTTGAGATGGGTGGCAAGCAGGTGCTTGTCTCCATTGGCTCTCGTGCTGCCTTTGGCTATGAGGTTTCCACGGGCAAGGAACTCTGGACGATCCGCCACGGGGGATTCAATGCGGCCATTCCGCCGGTGCGTTTCGAGAACCTGCTGATCCTGAACACGGGCTCTGAGCGTGCTCACACGATCTGCGTCCGCATTGATGACAAGATGAGTGGCGACATCACTGAAAGCCATGTCCTGTGGGACCGGGAGAAGCGGAATGCCAGCGAGGCGGCCCCGGTGCTGGTGAATGGCATCCTGTATCAGACCACGCGTGGCGGCATCGTGAGCGCGGTGGATGTCAAATCGGGCAAGGATCTCTGGGATGACCGGCTGGCGGGCAAGCACGTCCCTGCCCCGCTGGTGCTCGGGGACAAACTCTTGTTCTCCAATGACCGTGGGGAATGCTTTCTGGTCCGTGTCTCACCTGAAAAATTTGAGGTCCTCGGTCAAAATCAGCTTGGAGAGCAGATCACGGCCTCTCCGGCAGTGGCAGACGGGGCGCTGTTTATTCGCAGCAGCGGAGCGCTTTACAAGATTGCGACCAAGTAGCCGGAAAAGGCCCGATTCTCGGGTCAAGGCTCCTTAAGCCACTGAAATTTGGCCATCCAAAGTATATACAAAAACGGAACTCTAGCCTGACAAAACGTGATTGGCGGATGCCTTCTTTCACTGCGCATGTGGCGTAGGGGAAAAATCCGCTTGCACTCACAAAACCGTCGCAAAGAGACCAAGGATGTGCTAGGTTGAAAGTCCATATGCCTACCACCACACCGACACGTAAGACACGCTTCTCCCGCCGAGTCCCTGATCATGTCACTGACGAGCTAGTCAATGTTCTCTCAAAGCCGGAAACTTATGAATTTAACACTCTGTTTGGACTGGTGTATGACAATCTCAAGCTGAAAAATGCGGTGAGCGGTGGCGAAGAAATGCTGCGCCTGCGCTCCTATGAGAAGCTGCAGAATCTCGTGAGCCGCGGCCTTTGCGCCAAGGTTGGCAAGACCTACCGCGGCCTTGATGGCCTGCGTGCCGCCCACAATGCCGCGATCGCCGCCCGCAGCGCTGCTGTTGTGGCCCGCACCACGGCTGCTGCAGCTGCCCGGGGCTAATGCTTCCGTCGATTTTGGGCCGCTCTGCCATCGTGCAGGGCGGCCCTTTTTGTTTCCGGGTTTGACGCTGCGCCGCCTCTCGCTAACCATTCGGCATCATTCACCCCCATGTTTGAGAATTACATCCCAGTCCTGCTCCAGATTGTCATCGCCGGTGGTTTCGCCGTGGTGACCCTCATCGCGTCTGCGCTGCTCGGCAAATCCGCCAAGCGCAACACGATCAAAGATTCCGCCTACGAGTGCGGCATGCTTCCCGTGGGAGACAGCCAGCCGCGTTTCAGCGTGAAGTTTTACATCGTGGCGATGCTCTTCGTGCTGTTCGACATCGAAGTCGTCTTTCTTTATCCCTGGGCCATCATTTACAAGGACTACCTCGCTGCCGTAGGCGGAGGTGCCTCGATTCTCGCGGTCGCCGCCGGCTTCGCATCCATCCTGCTCGTTGCGTTTGGTTATGCCTGGAAGAAGGGCGTGCTGGACTGGAAGTCCTAGTCTTTCTGCAAGCGCCACAGGACTTTCTTTCTGCCTTCATGATCGCCTACCTCAGCCTGTTTCAGCTCAAGCCCCAGGTCACGGAGGAGAAGCTGGAGCACATGATGTCCCAGACGCGTGTAATGCTTCTTCGGGTTCCGGAGGTGCTGACTGTCAAAACGGGCAAGCGCGTGAATCCGTCTGATCCCTACCCGTGGTTTGTGTATCTTGAAGTCGAGACGATGGACAAGCTGGCCATCTGCCAGGATGACCCGCACTACTTCAAGTTCCGTGAGGAAGTCCTCAAGCCGAACATCTCTGAGCAGGAGTCCACGGCCTTTGAGATGGAGCCGCGCAAGGACGTGAAGTACTCTTAGACCGAGTGGAAACGAGGCAGGGCGGCACTTCGGAGTATCGGGGTCAGAGACCCCGACGCCTTGGCTAGGAGCGGTTCACTTTGCCTTGGGTGACAGATGCCCGGTGAGATCGCCTGCGTAGCCTGCCAGCTCCAAGAAAGAGCGGCCTGTGACTTGGCCGTGTGAATCGATCACATCGCAGGCACCTTCCCAGTAGGGCAGCTGTGTGATGCCGCCGTCCTGCTCCTGATCTGGGGCCAGAGGTTTGAGCTCCAGCGATTCGCCCTCGAAGGCAAGCCGGACGCGGATCGGATATTCGGCGCCGGTGCGCGGGCTTTTCCAAGTGCCGAGCACTTCCCATGTGAAGGCGTCGCGTGCGAGATGGCGGAGTTTGCCGTCACGCTCCACCACGGCGAGGGTGGAGGCTGGGTCTGAAGAACCGTCCTTCCTGCGCATGCGGTAGACCATGATCTCGCGGCCGTCCTTGAGCTGAAGGGCCGCCCAATCCCAACCCACCTGCCCTGCCTCCAACTGGCTGCTGCTGAACTCGTGATCCATCCATGCCTCGCCGGTGACTGCATGCTCCACGGCACCCAGTTTGACGGTACCAGTCGTCTTCAAGCGTGGCCATGTGAGGTAGTGGCTTGCTGCTGTTTCGGAAGCGCCTTTGCGTGACACTCCGTCTTTGCCGAAGATGGCCAGGGGCTTCACGGCTTCGAGTTCGAGTTGCAGCAGGGCCTCGTTGTTTATTGTCGCTGCGATGTGCAGGTGCTGGGTTGTTTCATCCAAGGTGAGCGACCAATTGCCATTTTGGACGGCGAGTGTGGACTCGGATGAGGCGGCGTCCCAGCCTGAGCGGTTCAGGCGTTCCTGATGCAAAAAGCGGCCTGTTTTTGCATCCAGCAGCGCGGCATGGGCGAGGTGGAGCTGCAGAGTCTTGCCGTCCTCGCGCCGGGCCTGGCGAAAGAAGGTGACCTGAAAGCCGAAGCGATGACCGTCTTTGGAGTCGAGATGGCCGGTGACATACCACCACTCGGTGCGAAAGTCAGGATGGCTGCCGTGATCGCGTGGGAAGGCAAAGACTTTTCCTGGCTGGGGCAATGCAAAGCCATCTGTGGTGGTCTGTGCATGCAGCCATGGAGTGAGCAGGAGGAATAAGAGGATTGTGTGCTTCATGTCATTCCTCGGTGTGTTCTTCAGGCAGCATGGCAGCCCAGCGTCCGACCAGGGCTGCCACCAGCATGCCGGTGGCGATCACTGCAGCGCCGAGAACGGCGAGATGCCACCACACGGCGTGAAACTGCAGGGTCCAGCCGAAGCATTGTTTGTTGATGCGATAGACGAGCAACCAGCCGAGCCAGAGACCTGCGGCAATGCCGGTGAACGCGCCTGCGCAGGCCACGCCGAGGCCTTCCAGTGCGGCCGACTTTGCGATCTCTCGGCGCGACATGCCGAGGGAATGCAGCGTGGCCAGAACGGCGCGGCGTTCGAGCAAGAGGCTCGTCAGCGCGAGACCGAGACCCACCACAGCAACGATCACGCCGATGACCTCCAGAGCATGGGTCACGGAGAAGGTCTGGCGGAAAATGCGCAGGGCTTCGCGACGGAGATGCGCGTTGGTGAACACGCTGAGTCCGGGCTGCTGCGCTTCGATGTGGCTGCGCACGGTTTCTGCATCCACACCGGGTTTCAACATGAGGGCCACGCGCCAGGCTTCGTCGGTGTCAAACCAGGTGCGGAACACAGAGGAGGGCAGCGTGAGTGATCCACGCTCATTGCCGTATTCTGCGTTCATTGCCACGACGCGCACCTTGTGACCTGCGAGGTCGATCACATCGCCGACATGCGTGGCGAAGCGTTCGCTCCAACTTTCGCTGATGATTGCGGGGGGGATATCATCGTCCGTCTTCCACCACTCTGTATGCTGCGGGGCCTGCACCCAGGCATAGAGATCATGCTTGTCCGCAAACACGGGATTGGTGCCGAGGATCAAGACTTCGCCACCCTGCCAGAGCAGTGTCTTTGCCTGCACGAAGGCCAGTTCTTCAACTCCCGGTTCCTGCCCGAGCTCCGCCACAGTTTTTTGTGTGATGGCGTGGGTGGAGGATGCACTCTGCGCCCCTGCACTGCTGATATAAATGTCTGCCTTCATGGTGCGATCGATCCAGCCGCGCATGGTGTGATCAAAGCTCGCGACCATGACTGCCATGCCTGTGGTCATCGCCACGGCGCTGGCCAAAGCTGCGACTGCGAAGCGATGCCGCACGGTGGGACGTCGGAGGTGTGAAAGAGCAATGCGCCAGACGGCGGACTGTGCTTTTTTGCGAGCAACGAAGCGCAAAATGGTGCTCGCTGCCAATCCGGCACCTACGAGCCAGAGCAAGGCGGCGGTGTAGCCAGCAAGTGGGAGGCGCGTGCCGTTTTCAAAGCGGAGCACGGGGAGTTGCGCGAGCAAAACGGCTGCCAGCATCATCGCCCAGCCGATCCATTCGACGCGCCACACGGTGCCGCCTTCGAATGGCGTCGCATGATGTCCGAGCATGTGTGCCGGAGGGGTGCGTGCGGCCATGCGTGCGGGCCACCATGCGGCGATGAGACTTGCGAGGATGGAGATGGAAAGGGCGAGAAATGCCTCAGAGACGCTCAGCGAGGCCTGCTGCTCGCTGGTGGCGCCATAGAGCGCGTTCATGGTCTTGGTGACACCGCCCACGGCAGCCTGAGCGCCAAGCCAGCCGAGCAGCACGCCCAGACCACCGCCACAGAGGCCGAGCAAACCTGATTCGAGGAGGAAGGCGATTTGAATGGCGCGATCCGTGACGCCGAGTGATTTCAGAATGCCGATCTCATTTCGGCGCCTGAGCACGACGCCATCCAGTGCCTGGAAGATGAGATAGCCGCCAACCAGCAGGGCGAGCAGCGAGAGGATGGTCAAATTTAGACGGAAGGCCTGAGTCATGGTGCCTGCGAGCTGGCGACGGTCTGAACCGCCGCGGACCTGCCAGTGAGCCCTAAGCAGACCGCCCGTTTCCTCGCGCAGATTGGGAAACAGGGGGCTGTCTTGTGACAGGACCTCGACTCGATCGATGCGATCTCCGCGCTGCAGTATGGTCTGTGCTTCAGGGAGATCCATCAGGAGCAGATGAGCAGGGAGACTCGGGACTCCGGGCACCTCTGGCACGACGCCGGCGACCTTCAGTGTGATCACTCGATCATCGGCGATGAGGCGCAGTTCCTCGCCGGCTTTCGTGCCGAGCTTTGGACTGACGTAGACTCCTGCATGCATTGACTGCATGTTTGAAGCCCCGAGTCCTGCGGGGGCTTCGCCACGGAGATTGAGCAGTGCGATGAAATCCACGCCGAGGAGACGCCATGTGGCACGCGAACCAATTTCACCGTTTCCTTTGTCGAGCGCAGGCGTCACGGTTTCCTCCACCACGGGGAGCAGGCTCACGGGTCGTGGTCCCAGGGCCTCTCGCATTTCGATCAAATCGGCTTCATGGAGGGAGCCGGTGAGTGCCTGCACGGTCCAGTCTGGCTGCCGGGTGACGCCATCGGTGAAGGTTTCGAAGCCAGAAAGAGCGGCATTGCTGGCGAGGCGCACTGCGAGATAGACGCTGGAACCGAGCGCCAGGATGAGCATGAGGGCCAGCTGCTGTTTGAAAGCCAGCCGCCAGTGGCGCAAGGCACAGCGCCGCAGGATGAGAAGCACCGTGCTCATGCGCCTTCGACGATCTGGCCATCCTGCATGCGGAGAACGCGCTGGCAGTGTTTCACGGCGTCCGGGCTGTGCGTGACGAGCAGCAGGGCGGCCTGGGTTTCCTGCACGATTTCCGCCAGAAGATCGAGGACCTGCGCGCCGGTGATGGTGTCGAGACTGCCGGTGGGTTCATCGGCCAAGATCAAGGTGGGTCGATGAACCACGGCCCGTGCAATGGCCACGCGCTGCATTTCGCCGCCGGACAACTGGCCTGGCAATGCGGCAGCACGGTGAGCGATGCCCACGCGCTCCAAAAGCTGCCGGACGCGTGTTTCGCGCTCGTGGGTGGGCACGCCGAGAAGCTGCAAAGGGAGCTCGATGTTTTCTGCGGCGCTCAATGTGGGCAGCAGATGATAAAACTGAAACACGGTGCCGATGTGGCTGCGGCGAAGTTGGGCGAGGCCATCTGCGTTCAAGTCTGCCAGCACATGGCCCGCGATTGAGACGCTGCCGGTGTCTGCACGATCCACGCCGCCGACGCAGTTTAGCACGGTGGTTTTGCCGCTGCCGGAGGGGCCGAGGAGCGCGACACGCTCGCCGTGATTGAGATTGAACGAGACGCCGCGCAGGATGGGGCGTTCTGCGTAGCTTTTGGTGAGTAATTGGACTTCGAGGACCGGCATCGGAATGGTAACGGCCTGCCTAGACTCGTGGATGCTCACTTCATGGCGCGCATGAGCTCGCGCACGTATTTGCCGAGCATGTCGAACTCCACATTGAGGCGGTCGCCGGGCTTTTTGGTGTGCAAATTGGTGAGCTGGAAGGTGTGGGGGATGATCCAGCAGACGACGGTGCTGTCTGTCACTTCTGCGGCGGTCAGGGAGATGCCATCCAGGCAGACCGAGCCTTTGGGGATGATGAGACCGCGGTGTTCTGGGGGGAGCTCGACTTCCAGGCGGTGGTCCTGGCCATGCTCGCTCCAATCGAGCACCCGCACGGTGGCATCCACGTGGCCTTGGACGAAGTGCCCGCCAAAGCGTGCGCCGATGGCCATGGCGCGCTCCAGATTGACGAGAGAGCCGGTCTGCAGATCGCCGAGGCTGGTGACCTTCAAGGTTTGCATGAGGAGATCGAAGCTGGCGGTTTGTGCGGCAGAGTCCTTGGTGGTGACGGTGAGGCAGCAGCCGTTGACGGCCACGCTTTCGCCGTCCGCCAGTTCGGACGCCATGCTGCCGACATGCAGGGTCAGCCGCGCGCTTTCGCCGCGAGATTCCAAGGAGATGACTTTGCCGGTGGTTTCAACGAGGCCTGTAAACATACGATGACCTAATCCTGCACGCTGCCCCTGTCGATTTCCAGTTAGCCGAATCTTTATATTTTGTAACTGTAAAACTGCCAAAAAGCGGCGATTGAGAGGGTTGCTTTTCCGGTGTGAAACCCACCGCCGGTCTGTACGTCCCTGCCATCATGCCATCGCATCTTTTTTCAAAAACCTGTCTCGCTCTCGCATGCACCTTGAGTGTGCTGCACATCGGCCCGTCTGCGCAGGCGGCGGACAGGATCAAGGCCAATAACACGACCAATCTTAACAATGCGGGGAGCTGGAGCCCGGGCGTGCCAGACCTCGGCAATATGGCGGTATGGACCAATGTCGTCACCGGGGCAAACACCTCGTTGCTCGGAGGAGATGTGCTATGGCAAGGCATTCGTATCGCCGATCCGGGCGGAGCGGTCACGATTGGCGCGGGAAACACCCTGACCCTCAGCGCTGGGCAGGCGGGCATCAGCATCGACATGAGCTTGGCCACGCAGAATCTCACCATCCAGTCCGGGCTCACGATCAAGACTGCGGTGGGCCAGTTATGGAACATCGCCGCAGGACGCACGCTCACACTGAACACCGGTCTTTTCACCCGAGGCACGGGAGCGACGCTGAATGTGCAGGGGTCCGGCACGGTGAACGCCACGACCATCGTCAATGACGCCAGCGGACTCATCGGCACCTGGGCCACTTTTGGCACGGGCACGGCAACCCGTTTCGCAGCCATGGATGGCAGCAGCAACATCATCGGCTACAGCAGCGGCACCGCAGCGGCCACGGCGGCAGGCGTCACGGACACGACAGGAGTGGTCAACTACGACGTGGCGGCCGTGGGTGCGGTCGGCGCAGGGGCATCCTTCAACACGCTGCGCTATACGGGGGCGGCAGGCACCATCACCGGAAATTTCACCGCCAACGGCATCCTGAATTCTGGCACGGGGGCGCTCACCCTGAGCGGCACGGTCAGCATCGGGGCCAGTGGCGAGCTGGTGCTCACCAATGGAGACAGCAATGCGCTGCGTGACATCATCGTTTCAGGCATCATCAAGGATGGAGCGAGTGGCACCTCAAGCCTTACCAAGGCGGGACTGGGCAACGTGACGCTGTCAGGTGCCAACACTTACACAGGACTTACGACCATTTCACGGGGCAAGGTGACGCTGACAAGCACGGGCAGCCTGGGCAGCAGCAGCGGTGGCACCCGCATCGGCTTGAGCGGCAGGCTGACCCTGGCAGGTGGACTCACCACGGCGGAGTCTATCTGGATGGATGACGTCACGAATGCCTTCAACGGCGGCACCCTGATCGAAAACAGCGGCACCAACACGTTGACCGGCGCCATCCGGGTGAGCAGCAGCACCCGCTGGCAAAGCAGCGGCACCCTGAATGTGACAGGGGGTATTTCCACCATCAATGGCAACAGCGGAACATCCCTTGTGCTGCAGGCGGCGACGACCATGAACATCACTGGCAAACCACTCGCTCTGGGTGGTGGTGGCACCCTGTACATGGACAATGGAGGCAAGACCATCGTCCTCGGCGTGGTGGGCAGCACCTATGGAGCCAACAGCCTGTATGCCGGAACTTTGCAGACGAATGTGGCCAACGCCCTGTCCACCACCGCCACCATCAACTTCAGCGTGGCCTACGCCGCCGCCGCCTCCACGCTGAACCTAAATGGTTTTGACCAGAGCGCAGGCGCAATCAACACGAGCACCTATTCCGTGAGTGGAGCCTATGACCGCGTCATCACCAGTGCCACGGCAGCCACGCTAACGACAGGGCTCAACAATGCCAACACCACCTTTGATGGCAGGTTCACGGGAGCTGTCTCAGTGACCAAGACTGGCACGGGCACTTTGATCCTCAGCGGTACCAGCACCACCACCGGAAACTTCACAGTCAACGGAGGCACGTTGAATTTGAATTTTGGCCGCGCCACCGCCTCCCAGAGCGGGGCAGGAGCCGTGAGCAACTACCTTCCCAGCGCAGCCCCGCTGACGCTGGGTGGCGGCATTTTTCAGCTGACAGGCAGAAACAACGGCACCGCCACCTCACTGACGGGTGCCAGCTGGGCGGCCAACAGTGATATCATCACCGTAGCTTCCACGGCTGGACTGGCACCGGGGCAGCTCGTTTCCAATGCCAACTTTGCTGCGGGTGCCTATGTGGTCAGCGTACAGAGCGCCACCTTGTTTATCATCAGCGCCGCGCCGACTGTAGCAGGCTCAGCCGCCACCATCACCGCGACGGCGAACAGTTTTACCACCTCCCAGACATTCTCCGGCCTCATCCTCAATGCCGGAGCCTCGGGTGTGACTGTCACCCTTCCTGCCAATGGATCTGATGGCACGGTGCTCAACCTCGGGGGCATCACCCCCAATGCGGGAGCCACGGTGAACTTCACGCTGCCAACAGGCACCCAGAGTGCGACCAATGGCATCACAACAGACACGACCAACACGAATGGCATTCTGGGAGGCTGGGCCCGGGTGGGGAATGCATGGGCGATCAACAGCACGAATGCGGCAGGCGGCAACATCGTGGCGCTGACTACCTACACGGATGTCTCCCGACTCGGAGGAACGATTACCTCCAATGCCGCCGCCAATGTGCGCATTATTGATGCGGGTGCGAGCGGCAGCACCACTCCTGCCGCCACCGGGACCACAGACATCAACACCCTGCTGCAAACCGCGAGTGCTGGCACGGCTACGTATGATCCGGGCAGCACCGATGTTTTGCGCCTCGGCGCGGCAGGCGGCATCATGGTGGCGAGCACTGCGGGTGCGCTAACGATTGGTGCCAATGCGAATGACGGGATACTTACCGCCGGAGGTGCGGCTGCCACAGCTGGGACGCTTTACCTGACCAACAATCATGCCACGAACCTGCTGACCGTGAATTCCACGATCGCTGACAATGGTGCCGGAGTTGTCGGCGTCACCACCTCGGGTGCGGGCATCATACTCCTGGCAGGCACGAACACGTATACCGGACGCACCATCGTGGGCGGCGGCACGCTGCGGATTTCGAGCGAACAGAATCTGGGTAACGGCCCGCTGAGCTTCGCTGCTGACCAGCTCATCCTTGCAGGTGGCACCTTGAACACGACTGCCAGCTTCAACATTGATGATGGGAATCGCGGCATCACTCTCGCTGCGGCCGGCGGCACGATTTCGGTCAACAGCTCCACCACGCTGACCGTGGCCAATGGCATCGCGGGAACGGGGAGCCTTACCCAGTCCGGCTTAGGGACGCTGGCCCTCACCGCCGCGAACACCTTCTCTGGCGCGACGATGGCGAATGCCGGCACGCTGGCGCTCGGCCATGTGAATGCGCTGCAAAACAGCACGCTGTCCACGGCCACTGCCGGAAATGTCACCTTCACCCTTGGCGGTGCCAACATCTACAATCTCGGTGGACTCGCGGGCAATGACACGGTGGCCCTGGGTGCCAACACCCTGAGCGTCGGGGCCAATAATGAGACCACCGTTTTCACGGGAGTTCTGACCGGCACAGGCGGCTTGGTGAAAATGGGTGCAGGCACGCTCAACCTCACTGCGGCGAACACCTATTCCGGTGACACCCGCATCGAAGGCGGCATGATCGTGCTGGCCCATGCAAACGCGCTCCAAAACAGCACGCTGGACACCGGCAGCGCCGGTACCCAGAGCGCCAATCTCACACTGGGAGAAGGCACCATCTACAACATTGGCGGGCTCAAAGGCAGTGCGAATTTCGATCTCGCGGTCTCCAATCTCAGCGTGGGTGCCAACAACCAGAGCACCACTTTTAACGGTGTGCTGCAAGGCGCCTTCAACAACAACGTCACCAAAGTGGGAACTGGCACTCTGGTGCTGGCGGGCAACAACACCTACATCGGCACCACCACGATCAGTGCCGGGCGCCTCGACATCGGTGGCACCAATCTCTCCAGCATCACGGTGATGGCCGCTGGTGAACTTGGAGGGGAAGGCAGCACTTCAGGAAACCTTGTTTTCCTGGGAACCACCCGCACCCTCAACATTGATGCAAGCACTGCGGCAGCCCTGGGCGCCACTGGGGCGGGCAAGCTCGATGTCAGCGCGCTGGCGGTGGGAGGCTTTACCATCAACATCTCCGGCATCGGAACTGGAGCCATCAAGGTACTCACTTACGGGAGTGATGGGTTCATTGGTGATGTGAACCGGTTTTCACTGGGAACCAGCACCGCCAGCGCGCACGGAGCCGGGGCTTTCATCAACAATGGCATCGACGCGATCACCATCGACCTGGGCTATCTGGTCAATACCTGGGTGGGCGGGGACAGCAGCCATCCCACGTTCTGGGACATCGGCACGACCGCGAACTGGTCCAACTCCAAAGACAGCGTCTTCCAAACCGGAGACGATGTGATCTTTGCCGACGGTGCCTCAAGCCTCACACCGATCCTGCAATCCAACATCAGCGTGGGCGCGGTCACTTTCACCAACACCACTGGAACGAATTACACGATGAGTTCGGCGGCGGGTCAGATCCTCACGACCGCCAACGGCATCGCGGTGAACGGATCGGGCAATGTTACGATTCACAGTGTGATCGCGGGCAGCGGTGGCCTGACCCTGGCGGGAACGGGAACAACGACCCTCACTGCCGCCAACACCTACAACGGCATCACTCTCATCACGGGAGGCACTCTGCGCATCAGCGACGAGTCCAGCCTGGGTACTGCGCCTGGTGCTTTCAACGCCGGTCAGCTCACCCTGAATGGAGCGGGTGCCACCCTGACTGCGGCCACTAGTTTCACCATCAACGACATCAACCGTGGCATCCGGCTGGGCAGCAGTGGTGGCAGCCTCGGAGCGGACGCCACCTTCACGCTGACCATCGGGAATGTCATCAGCGGTACCGGCGGTTTGAACATCGGCGGGGCAGGCACTGTGAGCCTTGCGGCGGTCAACACCTACATCGGCCTGACCACGGTCAGCACCGGCACTTTGGAGCTGAACAACATGACCGGTGGCAATGCTATCGCTGGAGACGGTGTGGCGGGAACCAACGACATTCAGGTCAACACCGCTGGCACCTTGAAGCTCGCCGTTGCCAATCAGATTGCGGATGATGCGATCGTCCTGCTCAATGGCGGCACCTGGAACCTCGGCGGATTTAACGAGACGATCCGCAGCCTGACCGGAACTTTTGCCACCACGATTCCCACGCTGACTCTCGGCGGGGGGACTCTCACCTTGAACCGTCTTGATTGGGACAACACGGGGCCTGTCAGCAGCAAAGCGCTGGGTGATTCGGGCACGCTGCGATTTGTGGCTGATGGGGCAACGCAGCCGGTGTTTGAGACGAATTTTCTGGGGACGCTGGGCGTAACCCCGGGGATACAGATTGACGCACTGACTCTGAGTTTCCGCTCCGCGACTTATGGCACCACGTTGAACGGCAAGGTGTCGGGAGCCGGGAAATTGATCTTTGATGGCACTGGTGGAGCGGGGGGCCTCACTTTGACCAATGG
>NZ_JBIPNG010000166.1:0-12647 GCF_044373815.1 Prosthecobacter sp.
ACTTCACCATCCACGCCGGCGTGCTGCTGCGCTTTGTGCCCATGACGGCTTCTCGCATGACCGGCATCGTCTCCCGTGGCGGCAGCATCATGGCCAAGTGGTGCCTGGCCCACCACAAGGAAAACTTCCTCTACACCCACTGGGACGACATCTGCGACATCATGGCCGCCTACGACGTCTCCTTCTCCATCGGCGACGGTTTGCGCCCCGGCTCCATCGCCGATGCGAATGACAAGGCGCAGTTTGGCGAACTCGAAGTGCAGGGCGAGCTGACCACCCGCGCCTGGGCCAAGGGCGTGCAGGTCATGAACGAAGGCCCCGGCCACGTGCCCATGCACATGATCGAGGAAAACATGGCCAAGCAGCTCGAGTGGTGCCACGAGGCCCCCTTCTACACCCTCGGGCCCCTCACAACCGACATCGCCCCCGGCTACGACCACATCACCAGCGGCATCGGCGCCGCCATGATCGGCTGGTACGGCTGCGCCATGCTCTGCTACGTCACGCCCAAGGAACACCTCGGCCTGCCCAACAAGGAAGACGTCAAAGTCGGCGTCATCACTTATAAACTCGCCGCCCACGCCGCCGACCTCGCCAAAGGCCACCCCGGCGCGCAGTACCGCGACAACGCCCTCAGCAAAGCCCGCTTCGAGTTCCGCTGGGAAGACCAGTTCAATCTGAGCCTCGACCCCGTCACCGCCCGCTCCTTCCACGACGAAACCCTCCCTCAGGACGGTGCCAAGTCCGCCCACTTCTGCAGCATGTGCGGCCCGCACTTCTGCAGCATGAAGATCACCGAAGACGTGCGCAAGTATGCCGCAGAGCAGGCGATCTCCGAAGAGGAAGCGCTCGCCAAGGGGATGGCGGAGAAGAGCAAGGAGTTCGTCGAAGCTGGTGCGGAGGTGTATACGAAAGCGTAGAGCTGTATGTTTGTTAGATACGTCCGTTCATAATTGCCCGTTCAAACAGAGCACTAGCCTAACAACGATATGCCTTTTACTCTCGAGGAACTTTTGCCGAACGAGCAACAACTGCGCACGGTGCAGATGCACGAGCCAATTACGCACGCCATCGACCTAATGCATCGGCACGGTTACAGCCAAATTCCAGTTGTGGAATCAGATGGCAAGACTTCGCGTGGGCAGGTCGTGACCTTTGAAGGAATTCTACACTGCGTGCAGTCTTTTAAAACGCAGCCGGACATGTTGCAGGTGAAGGACGTTGCGCGGCGTGTCCGCACCTATGCACCAGACGCCGACTTGCTAGCCACACTCGACGATATCCAGCGTGACAATTTTGCCCTTATCTTAGACGAGTCGGATGCGCTGTCGGGCATCGTCACGACCGCAGATACGACGGTTTTTTTCCGCGAATACGCGCAAGACTTAATGCAAATCGAAGGCATCGAATCCCGAATGAAGGAGGCCATAGCAGCACTTTTTGTGGGTGATGAGGCCGGGCTGGAAACGACGATTGCGAAAGTGACGGATCGCGCGGCGGACATTCGGCGCAAGCTGCGCCCGGCCATTCTTGGCTACCTAGACAAAGTGAATCTAACCGCCCCTGCCGTGGGTTCCGATACAGAAGCTGTCGCCGAAGCTGAGAAGCGACTAGCTCTGCCAAAACCGGGAAAGGCTTTTGACCAGCTCACAATGGACGAAATAATTAGGGTGTTACTTGATCACCCGAACGCCCCAAAGCTGAACAAAGCGAACGACGCTACCGAATTGCGAGGATTGCTAGAACGCGTACGCGATGTGCGCAATAAGCTCGCGCATTTCCGCGGAGAACTATCTGGCGAGGAGCGTCGACTCATCATGGTAGCGTCCGAATGGCTGGAACAGAACTTGCCGGCGCCTGCACCTCCCTCTCCTCCGTTGCCCCCCGTGGTTCCGGTCGGGCCGCCAGCCGCTCACCCTCAGACACCCACCACTCCTGAAATAGGTGACGACGACGAACCTCGTGGCACCTACGCGGCACTTTCCGCTCATCTCAGATCTCAGTCGGCAACCACGACATCGGTTTTGATGACATTTCAGGAGATCGAACGAGTTCTTGGGAAAGAGCTGCCGCGATCTGCCTTTGACTATCGTGCGTGGTGGGCGAACGACCCGGTAAAACCGCAGTCGGCTGCGTGGCTAGACGAAGGCTGGCGAGCAACCGTGATCCGTATGACAGAGCGCCAGCTAACCTTTGTGCGGACAAATGAGCGTGCAAACGCTTACATCTCATTCTTCGAAGCTTTGAATACGCGACTCAAGCAGGAGTTAGGTTTCCCTCTCCGAGAGGTATTGCCAAAAGGAGCTAGTTGGCAGTCGCTTGTATCTCTCAATTGGATGGGGCGCGCCCAAGCTGCCTGCTTGTTCGTGACTTTTACCCGCAACAGACAACTACGCATTGAGCTATATCTTGATTGCGGAAATCGCGAACAAAACGAGCGCAAGTTTGATGAAATTTACGAGCGCAAGCAGGAATTCGAGGAGATCGTCGGCGAACCTCTATCGTGGGAGTTTCGTGAAAACAGCCGCGCCTGCCGCATCGCGGTCTATACACCGGCTCGCATCGAGCTGGATGCGGAGAATGGTGTGCTGCTTGATTGGGCAGCAAAACGAGCAGTAAAATTTTATCGAGCCTTCGCCCCTCTTTTCATCTCGTGATCCTTAGAGAGCGTGGAGGAAACGAGCTCAGGTGCAAAATCCTGACAAACGCCTCTACCAACTCCGACGAGTGATCGTGAAGAAGGGGCGGTGAAAACTTCAGGAAGCCGAATGGCGAGTCATCAGCATATCCAGAGGGTTTGGGCATCTGTTGGGTCCAGCGGACGAATTGGCCTTACTTTATAAGCTCTTCCAACTTCAATACCTTTGACTTCAACTCTGCCATCTCATCCTGAGAAAACCTGTCTCCTAGACTTTCGATGTGACGCTGAATATCATCGCGCTCTCCATCGGTTGGCACGATGATAAAACTAATATCTTGCGCGTCAAAAAGCAGTCTTTGATCGTCGATCAATTTTTGCATCATCTCAGCCATTCCCTCTTTCTCGGTCATCTGCTCCATATACATGAACATACCAAAATTCCGTGTTTTGAGCGCATAGCGCCATTCACGCTCATCACCAAAATAATAATCTGGTGTGCGCTCGCCGTTGGCGCGAACAAGGTCGCCTTTGTAGTTTTTGGTGTACCTAAGTATGTCCATTGCATTCATTAAGAGGTCATCGCTTTTAGCTTTTAAGGCTTCCTCTTTTACATAATTCATGAGGGCTTCAGCCAAGGATTTTCCTTGGTCTTTGGCTTGTTTCAGCCACTCTCTGAAGGATTTAGACTCATCTTCTACAATGCGGTCGGACAACTTTAACATGCTTTCAGCGAGGGCCGAATAGCGCTGCAGATAAATCACTGGGGTGAGTCCTCTTTTAATAGCCCACTGTTCAGTGAGACCGACGCCATACTGACCATACTTTGAAATATTTTCAGCTGCTTGAGAGATCGAAATATCGCAAAAGCTAACCATCGGGACCCTGAATTGCTTTTCGGTGTCTCCAAACATGACTCGTTCCCGGCAATACTTTAACTTGAAGCCAATTTTGAGTATGCCTTTCAGTGGCTCTGCCGATTTTGTAAAATGGATGATTGTTCGTGACTCGGTGGCCATCAGTAAAAATCGTTCAGGAGCCTTAAAACGTCAATGATCAAGCTAGAAGCGCTCGATCTAGGTTGCAGCTCTGATAAACTTCAGGAAGCTCCGCTTCATCGTCCCATGAACCTCCGCTTCCTCACCCTGGCCAGCCTTCTCACCGCCTCCACCTTCGCTGCTGATGCGCCGAAGCTGCCTGCCATTCCCGCTGAGCCGACGGCGAAGAAGAAGGAACTGCTCTTTTCCGATGACTTTGAGCGGGCGGAGCTGGGCAAGGACAAGGGCTGGGCCATTGGGGTGACGACGTTTTCGGTGGAGAATGGCACGGGGACTCTCTCCGCACTGCGGAGACAATTCACCTTTCCCGAAGCCGCCTGACCGCGCTACTCTGACGGAGCCATGCCCGCCAAGCCCAAGCCTCGCACGCTCGCTCCCAAACCCGCCGCCCCTGCCGCGCCGCTGCTTGCGGATGTGCGCGACCTCATCCTCACGGCCCGCGAAGCCGTTGCCCGGACCGTCAACGCCGGTCTGACGCTCTTGTATTGGGAGATCGGCACTCGCATTCACCGGGACATTCTCCAAGAGAAACGCGCAGGCTATGGGGACGAGATTTTGCAGTCACTGTCTGCAAAATTGGAAGCGGAGTTTGGCCGTGGGTTTGGTGAGCGGAACCTGGCGCGGATGGTGAAGTTTGCAGAGGCTTTCCCCGATCCGAACATTTTGACCGCACTGCGGACAAAATTGGGCTGGACGCATTTCCGTCAGATCATCTACCTCGACGACCCACTGCAGCGCGACTTCTACGCCGAGATGTGCCGCATGGAAAACTGGAGCACGCGCACGCTGGAGCAGAAGATCAAGAGCATGCTCTACGAGCGCACGGCGATCTCGAAGAAGCCCGACAAGCTCATCAAGCAGGAACTCGCCGCCCTGCGCAGCGAGGACAAGCTCACGCCCGACCTGGTCTTTCGCGATCCCTACATCCTCGACTTCCTCGGGCTGAAGGACACCTATGCCGAGAAGGATGTGGAGGCGGCGATCTTGCGCGAGGTGGAGAACTTCATCCTCGAACTCGGCATCGGCTTTGCCTTCCTGGAGCGGCAGAAGCGAATGCAGATAGATGCCAAGGACTACTATCTCGATCTGCTGTTCTACCATCGGAAACTCAAGCGGCTCGTGGCGATTGAGTTGAAGCTCGGTGACTTCGAGGCGGCGGACAAAGGGCAGATGGAGCTGTATCTCGGCTGGCTGAAATGCCATGCCGTTGAGCCGGGCGAGGAAGCGCCGCTGGGAATGATCCTCTGCGCGGGCAAGAACGATGAGCACGTCGAGCTGCTCGAACTCGCCAGCAGCGGAATCCACGTGGCGACTTACTGGACAAAACTGCTGCCGAAGAAACAGCTCGAACGAAAGCTCCACCAAGCCGTCGTCCGCGCCCGGCAGCGACTCACTTTGAGTGATGGCAAAGCTGGGAAGAAGACGACCCGCAAGGCTCAATAATCTGACAAACAACCGCGTGCCGCGCGTTCCCTCTCCCCCCATGATCCTCCGCTTCCGCTTCCTCACGCTGGCCAGCCTTCTCACCGCCTCCACCTTCGCTGCTGATGCGTCGAAGCTGCCTGCCATTCCCGCAGAGCCGACGGCGAAGAAGAAGAAGCTGCTCTTCTCCGATGACTTTGAGCGGGCGGAGCTGGGCAAGGACAAGGGCTGGGCCATCGTGGTGCCGACGTTTTCCGTGGAGAACGGCACGCTGAAGGGCACGCAGATGCGCTTTGACGCGCCGACAAAGGAGGGCAAGCCGCCGGTGAAGGGGCATCAGGCGGTGATCGGCAACGACATCCCGACGCAGGACAGCGTGATCGAGTTCCGCTTCCGACTCGGCGGCGCGCAGTCGGTGACGGCGGAGTGAGGGACGGGGCCGGCATTGAACGGCTCAGGCTGCGCCGGTATTTGAGCGTCTGGCAAGGCGTCCCGAAGGCGCATATCCGCAGCGATCTGTAACTGAGGGACAACGAAGCCAGACGCTCAAAGACCAAGCAGAATGGGCCGATTCAGTGCTGGCCTCGTCCCTCTAACGACCGGAAGTTCAACGGCTCGCACTACGGGCACCTCTGCATGGCACGCATCGCGGCGGACAAGATCATCCTCGTGGATCAGAAGGGCTTTGCCTGATCTATTCACGAGCCTTCTGCTGCAAACGCCGGAAAGCCCGCGTCTGCTTCGTTGGGCTTGTTTTGAAAGGCATCGAGTATTGACCAATACACTCTACCTTTCAAAACTGCGCCTGCCTTGCAGCCACAGGCTTTCCAGCGTTTTCGCGACGAAGTTCGTGTATAGATCTGGCTAACCGTGGCTCGGCCCGAAGGCGCCACCGGCGAGCCCCCGACCCCGAAAGGCCGCAAGAACGTCAGCTTCCCCCTCAGCCTTGATCCCGAGGCCTGGCACACCTTCATGCTCGAAACCGTGGGCGACACAATGCGCGCCTCCATCGACGGCAAGCCCGTGGCCTTCCTCCAGTCCCCCGGCATCGCCCACCCGATGAAGTCCAAGGTCGAGTTCGGCTGCATGGGCAAAGACGGCTTCTTCGACGACCTCAAAATTTGGAGCGCGGAGCCGAGCGGAGCGAAGTAACGGCTCATTGTCGGAAACCTACCACGACTGATGATTGAATGGGCATGGGATGGGTCAAGGCTTTAGGTCCCCATCTTTTACCCGTTATTTTTTACCATCCAATCCGGCTGGTAAAAGATCGGGGGTAAAAGATGGAGAACTTGCATGAGCGGCTGGCTGTATGGGCAAAGACGGCTTCTTCAACGACCTCACGATCTGGAACGCGGAGCAGCTGCGGCAGGGGCGCGCGGAGCTGACTATCAACGACGCTTGAAATTAAGAGGCCTGCTGGCGGTGGCCCC
The DNA here is from genome assembly GCF_044373815.1 of Prosthecobacter sp. GTDB lineage: Bacteria > Verrucomicrobiota > Verrucomicrobiia > Verrucomicrobiales > Verrucomicrobiaceae > Prosthecobacter. The sequence goes on from NZ_JBIPNG010000166.1 coordinate 6,552, forward strand.
TACATGATTTTCAGGGTCCCTCGCGACATCCAGCTCTGAGTTTAATTCGATCTTTTTTGAGTCGTTTGTTAGAAATGAGTGTCAAGATTGCCTTCCCGACCCATCTCCAACCACCATGAAACGTCATTTTCTGCTACTCGGCCTGACCGGTCTGGCCGCCTGCCTCTCCGCCTGCGCCTTTCCTCCTCGCATCCAGTGGGTCAACACCGCCCGGATCGTCCATGCCCCGGGCGTCAACGGCCCGCTCTACACGATCAATAACGTGGCCATGCAGCAGTACAGCCCGAAGCTGTACACGCCCTTTGCCTACGATCACCGGGGTCTGGACGACAACGCCTTCTACCACGCCCAGGCCATCCGGCATGGTGCCTATGGCGCTGGCAGAGGCTCCGTCTACGTGGGTCCCCTGACTCCGTTGTCCCCCTTGACTCCGCTGGCCCCCTTGGCGGTGCACACCGCCACGAATCCCGCCCTTGGCTACGAGCTCCGCCGGGCCACCCTGCTGCGCTGACAGCGAATACCATCCGCCGTTGAAAAGGAGCCTTGTTGCAGCCTCAAGCGGTGAGGCTGAGATGCAGGGCTGTTCTCCAGCGATGGTGACATTTCACACCTGCAAACCATCGACGGCAACGGCCCCCATCTTCCTGCCTTTCCACCTTTCAAGGACGGCGCACCATTGTCAGCGCCCGCGACGCCACAGACCCGAAGCTTCGGCCCCGGCACAGCGGTGCCCTACCAGCCCTGCGGCACGCGTTGCTCTGGATGGTAGGGATGCGCTGTGCGCGTCCGTGGAATCCTTCGCTCCAGCGTGGGCTGCGGCATCATCGCTTTCCCCCTTTTCACAAGCCCACGCCCCCATCTCCAAACCGCCCGACTTCGAGGATGTTCGCACGCCCCAGGGCTTGCCGCACGCGAGCTGCCGCCACCCCCAACTACGGGGAGAAGTCCGATTTGTACTCCTACCCATGAATGTTCTGATGGGAATCCATTGCCTTCCCTTAGTCACTGATTCATAGTCACTTGTACGACTCTGCCCTTGTGCAGCACCTATTCCCTGCCTCTTAAGAGGCCACAACCATGAATGGACACCACCCTCAACCGCCGTCGGAATACTTTTTCGAAAGGTATCCATGGAACGACTGGCGGGTGCTGTTTCTCATGGCCTTGCTGATGGCCTGCTGTGACTTTCTGGCGGGCCCCATTATCTTCTTTCCCGTCCTGTTCGTGATCCCCGTCGCGCTGATGGCGTGGAACTGCGGGCTGCGCACCGCCCTGCGGCTGGCGGTCGTCCTGTGCATCATTCGTTTCAGCATCCAATATGCTTGGGGCATTCCCTACACACTGCCCGTCGCCATCATCAATGGCATCCTGCGGGTCGCGATCCTGCTCTTCATCACCTTTCTGTGCGGCAAACTGTCTGAGCAAACCAAGGCCCTGCGCGCCCGCGTCCGCACGCTGGAGGGGCTCCTGCCCACGTGCGCCTACTGCAAGGACATCCGGGACGAAGAGGGCGAATGGCAGCAGATGGAAGAATACGTCGCCTCACGCTCCGCCGCCCAGTTCACTCATGGCATCTGCCCGAAATGCGTCGCCATCCACTTCAGCGAGGTCGTGAACCCGGATGAGAAGAAGAAGGACGCAGGAGCCGATCCTGGTTGAGACCGGGGACATGGGTGACAGTCTGGGAGGCGGTCTATGCCTTGGACCATCCCCCTTCACCGCCACGCCGCCTTCTCCACCTTGCCATTCCATGCGTGGTCCTGCGCGTGCGTCAGCGTGGTGAAATCCGCGCCCTGATCGGTGAGCTGGGCCATCGTCCAGCCGGTGGTGCTCTCGGTGGGATTGGAGACGTAGGAGGTGGCGGGCATGTTGAGAATGTGGATGCCGCGATGCTGGAAGTGATCCCGATGATGGATGTGGCCGTGGACATACGCCTTCACCTGAGGGCGTGAGACGAGGAGGTCCCACAGGGGCTCGGAGTCTTCCAATCCGCCGGGGAAATGCTTCTCCTCGCCGCCGAGCCGGGGATTGTGATGGGCGAAGACGAGGGCGGGCTTGCCGGGGTGCGCATCGAGCATGCGGCCCAGCCAGTCGAGCTGCTCGGAGCCAAGCAGGCCCTGCGCCACGACGCGGGCCTCCGCGCCCTGCCCCACGGTTTTGAGCGAGTCGAGCAGGAAGAGATTCGCCCTGGGCAGAGTGACCACACCGACATGGCGCGAGACCACGGGCGGCTCCGCTGCTTTCTCCGCCTGCAGCACCTGGTAAAAGACATCGCGGTCATCGTGGTTCCCCAGCGTGAGGTGCACGGGCATGCCGGCCTCCCGCAGCGGGGCGATGAGCCGCGCGAAGTGCGCGTAGTCGCCGGGCCGGCCATTGCTCAAGGCAAGATCTCCATTGATGACGACCGCCGCAGGCCGCCGCTCCTGCGCGACGAGCCAGGCCACCGTCTCCCGCAGGTGCGTGGGGATGGGCGCATTCGCCGTATGCCCGGCGGCGATGTGCGTGTCATTGAGAATGGCGATGCGGTCCGGATCCACCCGCTGTGCATCTGCCGCATGAAGCGCCGGAGCGCAGAACACCGCGCCGCCAAGCTGAGTGAGGAACGTGCGCCGGGATTGGGAAGGGAGGTGGATGGGCATGGCTGGTGGGAGGCTAAAGTAGCCTTGTTGCTGCGCAACAAGGTTCGGCTCCGCATCTCCCTCTCACACCGCTGGTCGTTGCGGCGCTTCCCTGTTCCGCAGGAACAGGGCAACTTTCTCCGGCCTGCCATGCGCGGGGAGGGAGTGGCGGCGGCGTGTTTACTGCCACCGCCCCCTTCCCTCCCGCGACATGGATTCGTCATCAGTCGTTGTACGCGGCTTCGCCGTGCTCGGCGAGGTCGAGGCCCTGGTTTTCTTCTTCGGGGCTGACGCGCAGGCCGAGGGTGACATCGATCACCTTGAGGATGGCGTAGCTGGCGATGCCGGAAAGCAGGATGGTGTAAAGCGAGGCAAGGAGCTGCGTGACGAGCTGGCTGCCGATGTGGAAGTCGCCCAGGCCGCCGGCGAAGGAGGTGGTGCCAAACACGGCCACGAGGATGGTGCCCACGAAGCCGCCGACGCCATGCACGCCGAAGACGTCCAGCGAATCGTCATACTTGAAGCGCTGCTTGAGCTTGGCGCAGGCCAGCCAGCACAGGATGGAGGAGATGGCGCCGATGCACAGAGCTCCCACAGGGCCCACTTTGCCGGAGGCCGGGGTGATGGCCGCGAGCCCGGCGATGGAGCCGGTGGCGATGCCGAGCACGCTGGGCCGGCCGTTGCGCAGCCACTCGATGAACATCCACACCACGGCGGCGGAGCTGGCGGAAATGTGCGTGACGACGAGGGTCATGGCCGCAGAGCCATTCGCCGCGAGCTGGCTGCCCGCATTGAAGCCAAACCAGCCCACCCACAGCATGCCTGCGCCGGTGACGGTGAGCGCGAGATTGTGCGGCATCATCTGCGCATGCGGGAAGCCCCGGCGCGGACCGACCATAATACAAGCTACCAGCGCGGCCACGGCAGCGGTGATGTGCACGACGATGCCGCCCGCGAGATCGATCACACCCGTGAGGCCGAAGAACGCGCCCGCCTTGTGCCAGACGCCGTAGCAGCACGGCACATAGACCACGAGGCTCCACACCACGCTGAAGATCAGGATGGCCTGGAACTTCATGCGCTCGGCAAACGCACCGATGAACAGCCCCGGGGTGATGAGGAAAAACATCATCTGGTAGGCGAAGTGCAGCAGCTCCGGAATGGTGGGGCAGTCGCTGCGCACGGATGTGGGCGTGACTCCGCTGAGGAAGACTTTGCTGAAACCACCGACGATGCTGCCGCCGTCTGAAAACGCCAGCGAGTACCCCACGGCCAGCCAGACGAGGCTGAGCACGGCGGTCAGCGCAAAGCACTGCATCAGGATGGAGAGGATGTTCTTCGCCCGCACGAGTCCGGCGTAAAACAGCGCCAGGCCGGGGATCATCATGAAGAGCACCAGCGCGGTGGAGGTCAGCAGCCAGGCGGTGTCCCCGCTGTTGATGGTGGAGCCGTCGGCGGCATGGGCGGAGGTGGTGGCGAGAGCGAGCGCGGCCAGCGCGGCAAAGGCATGCCGTGCGGCCCCGCTCCCCGTGCGTTTCAGCAGGGATGGGGTCATGGTTGGTTGGTAGGTTGGTGCTTGAGCCTTGGTTGGAGGCTGGTTGGGGTGCCGATGCTAACCAAACCACCTCCGCAGACAAGAAAAAACCACCAGTCGATGGCACGATTCTTGCTTTAATTTTTCGCTCATTGCTGGTTTTCACCCCCAGTCAGCTATGCTGTCCCCGGATTCCGCGCCCAAGCTGATGACGATGATTTTGAGCTATGGGCTGCTGAGGTGGAGCATGGCGGTGCGGGGTGGTTTTTGTGAGGTCGCTCCCAGATTTCCTGCTTCCAAAAAGCGCCCTTCCTCCACCCGGGCGAACCAAGCAAACCCAGTTTCGGAGGTTTCGGTGGTTTTGGTGGTTTTGGTGGTTCGTTTTGAGAGGGTGAATATTTTTCTCTACCATGTCGTAGTAAAAGCGGGCCAGCCCAAAGTTGCATTGTTGCTGTGCAACAAGGTGCAGCTCCGCATCGACCATGTTTCACAGGGAGTCTCATGCGTCTTACGGTTGCGGCGTGTTACCCTGTTCCACAGGATCAGGGGATGCTTTGCCTGGCGCCCTCGCCCACCCAAGGGGTTTCGTCGGTTTCGTCGGTGTGTTTTGCAGGGGGGATTATTTTTTCAGCCGTCCAAGGGACATGCAGGCGGGAGGTTTCGGGGGTTTCGGAGGTTTTGATGGTTCGTTTTGAGAGGGGGAGTTATTTTTCTGCCCTCCCAGATGGAAGTGAGCCGGGGGTTGTGTCAGTTTTGTCAGTTCATTTTGGGAGGGTGAAAATATTTTTTCTGCCCTGCTGGGTGAGGTTGGGATACCTGGGGAGAGTTTCTTCTGTGGAACATGAACCACGCTGCCCCACAGTCACAGACCAGCTTTTCAAATGCTCTGGCAGCCAGCCTCCCATGGACTACCCTCCGCCCCATGATCTGGGAGAAACTGAAGGAGCTGTTTGGCGTAGAGACAAAGGAGCCGGTGGTGTTCCATGAGGAATGGATCGACATACTGAGGCAGAATGTGCCGCTGTATGTACACCTGCCGGAGGAGCTGCGGCTGCGGCTTCATGAGAGGATCGCGCAGTTCATTGCCACGATCCGCTTTGAAGGCTGTGGTGGACTGGAGCTGACGGAGGCCATGATCCTCACCGTGGCAGCGCAGGCCTGCCTGCTGGTGGTGCAGCGCGAGGGGAGACCTTACCCGAAGCTGAGTGCGGTGTACCTCTACCCCACCACCTTCAGTTCGGTGAGCCAGCGCAGGGATGACCACGGCATCGTCAGCGAGGGCAAGGTGCACCGGCTGGGGGAATCATCCCACTGGGGCACCGTGGTTCTGGCCTGGGATTCGGTGACTCAAGGAGCACGCTGCATTCACGATGGCGACAACGTGACCTTCCATGAGTTTGCCCACCAATTGGACCACGAGGATGGCCCCACCGATGGCTCACCCGCCCTGTCCAGCGGTGCTGCCTACCGCACGTGGTCCCACGTCTTCCATGACAACTACGCCGACTTCCTGCAGCGCACGGAGGAGGGCACCGAGAAGGTGCTGGATGCCTACGGCGCGACGAATCCAGCGGAGTTCTTCGCCGTGGCCACCGAGACCTTCTTCGAGAAACCGCAAAAGCTCTATGATGAGAGGCCGGAGATGTACGCAGAGCTGGCTAGGTACTACCGTCTGGATCCACGGGAGTGGATGGAGACACGGTAGGTGGGTTTCACCTGTCTCATTAAACCCCGGCTCTCCAGCCTGCCCTCCCTTCACCCCTGGCAGACCGGCAGGAACCGTAGCGCAGCGAAGTCAGCCGGAGGAGCAAAGTGAGTTCATGCCCATGATACATACCAGAGACTGAATAGCATGCAATGACATCTAATGGCATGCCATTCATGAACTCACTCATGGCAGCCCACCCTTGAGTCATGCCACCACGAGAATCCCGACGTGAAAAA
>NZ_JBIPNG010000167.1:0-12598 GCF_044373815.1 Prosthecobacter sp.
CGTTTCCAGCGGCGTGAAGGGCTTCATCAGCTCCTGCAGTTCCGTCAATGGATCGCCGGTGGTAGTGTAGCTGCGCTTCTTCCCGCGCTCCTCGATTTCGATCTCACGACCGCGTGCGGTGAAGATGATGCGCGGTGAACTGCCGAGCAGCGAGTAGCGCCCGGAGTGCTGAGTGAGCTCTGCAGATTCCAGCAGGAAGGCGCAGCGGCCATCGTGGATCTTTTGGAATGCGGAGAGCGGGGTTTCGTAGTCGGCGGCGAGTTCCGCCATCACTGGTACGAGATTGCCCTGCTGCGCGAGCGTTTGGAAAGTGGCGAAGTCTGGCTGAAGATGGAGCTGTGGCATGCGGGTCGTGAAACGAGCGCGCATTCTGGACGCGGAATCGCGTTGTGGCAATGATGCTTCAAAGCACCGCGCGCATGGCGGCCAGGAGCTCGCCGTAGTCGTCGAAGGGCTTGAACTGCGGAAACTGCGCCTGAATGCTGGCCGGGGCGTGGAAGAAGAAACCGACATCGGCCTCGCCGAGCATCGTGGTGTCGTTGAACGAATCACCCGCGGCGATGACGCGGTAGTTCAGCGCCTTGAACGCGGCCACGGACTTCTGCTTCTGGTTCGGCTGGCGCAGCTTGTAGTCCACGATGCGACCGTCTGGGGCGACATCGAGCTGATGGCAGAAGATTGTCGGCCACGCGAGCTGGCGCATCAGCGGCTGGGCAAATTCCGCGAAGGTGTCGCTCAGGATGATCACCTGAGTGATGGAGCGCAGTTCATCGAGGAAGTCCTTGGCGCCATCCATGGGGGAAAGCGTGCCGATGACCTGCTGGATGTCCGGCAGCTTCAGCCCGTGCTCATCGAGGATTTTGAGGCGGCCCTTCATGAGCACATCGTAGTCAGGCTCATCCCGCGTGGTGCGGCGCAGTTCAGGGATGCCGGTCTTCTCGGCAAAGGCGATCCAGATTTCGGGGACGAGAACGCCTTCGAGGTCGAGGGTGACGATGGTCTGCTGCTTCATGGGGTGAGATGTCATGCACTGGGCCGCTTGTCCAGTAAAGCCGCGATCTTCAAAAAAGGCGCACATGCAGGCAAGCCACGCGGAGACGCTGGTGAAAATTTGGCGTTTGTTTGAACATGAAAATCGAAAATGAAGTCACTCGAAACGCCGCCCAACTGGTGACGAACTGCCGCAATGCCGTACTGGCCACGTCAGACGCCGAGGGACATCCGCACTCGGCTTGGATGACAACGCAGGTCACCATGGACATGGAGGAGATCATTTCCATCACCGCGCCGAATTCGCTGAAGGCCGCCATCCTGCGTGCGAATCCGCAGGCGGAGTGGATGTTTGCCTCACCCTCGATGGAGACCATCGTGTATCTCTCCGGACATACACGGCTGATCGAGGGAGATGCGGCGAAGCGCTACTGGGATCAGATGCCCGGGAAATCCAAGGCCTACTACCGCAAGTACTGCGAGACGGAGGACTACCACAAATTTGCCGTCATCCGCACGGATGTGAGCAAGGTCGTGCTGTGCAAACCCTACGCCTATACGAAGTCCGTTCTCTGGGATAAGTCGGTGCCAGCCGCAGCCTAGTGGGATGCAGGGCGCGGTGCCTCCACCGCCTCGCACTTCTCGCGCCAGCCTGGAAAATTCCAGGTGTTGGGAAAGCCTTCACACTGCACTGGCTTCACCGGCTGGATGCGGCACACATTCACGCCTTCGAGGAAGAGACACTCGCCGTTCGGCTTGTCGATGATGCTCAGGCCGGTTCGGTTCGCATTCAGCCGCGTGCATTGCTCCACGAATTCGATGCGCGGCATGTCCAGATACGCGGCGATGCGGGTGATCTCATCGTCCGTGACGCGCACATCTCCTGGCCAGCGGCAGCAGTTGCCACAGCGCTGGCAGGCATACCAGGGCGAGGAGGTGTCAAGTGGGGAGGCTTCGCTCATGAAAAGTATTCTGTTCGCGCAATGCCGCGCTGAAGGCATAGTTCGTGCGATGAACGGGCCTATGCAACGAAGGTTTAAAAATCGCCGCCCATGGCTGCGGCGCGAGTCGCTGTCGCGATGAAACTGCATCTGCTTCCCACCATCACTCTGCTGCCTGCGCCGCATGACACGGCGGATGATAAGCACGTCATCGAGGACTGGTCCCGTGGACTGGACTGGGTGAAGTGGCTGCTGGGCAGCGTGCGTGCTCGCGTGGAGGTGCTGCTGGTGGAGGATGTGAGCGAGTGGAATGCCGCCGCTGAAAGCGTGCTGCGTGAAGCCAGCGGTCCGGCGCTCAAGTCCGCATGGCAGAGCGCGCATGCGAATGATCTGCCAGGTCTCATCGCGGCTTCCTCAAAACTTTCCTCCCAGCTTTCACCCGCCGCCTGCCAGCGCAGTCTGCAGGCGGGCGCGGTGCTGCTCAAATCCACGAAGCATGCGCGCTATCAAGGTGTCCTGGGCCGCTTGCGCGAGGCCGTGGAGCAGGGGAGTTGCGACAGCCACATCGCCATCATATGGGCGGCAGTCGGGCATTTTTTCCAGCTCAGCCTCACCAATGTGATCGCCGAATACCTGCGTTTGGAATGGGACATGGTGGCGCGTGACTCACACGTGCAGGTGCCCTACGCCGGAAAGTTCAGCATCGCCGGAATCACGAGCCGCATCATGAGCGATGCCTCAAGCGAGTCCGCTCTGCGGGTGGTGGATGCGTGAATTCCGGCGTCTGAGCAAATCAACGCGTCATTTCTAAAACTTCACCGTCACACCGAGGTTCGCGCCAAAACCGGGCTCGTTGGAGCCGGAGCCGTGGTAGCGGTAGGTTTTGTTCAGCAGATTGTCGAGAGAGGCGGTGAGGATGAGGTTCTCGGTGACGGAGTAGCCACCGCGCAGCGTGAGCAGCCAGAAAGAAGGCGTGCCATTGGGCGGCACTCGCTGGGTGTCGAGCTGATCGGAGGTGTTCATGCGTCCGGCCTCGCCATAGGTGAGACAGACGAACTCTGTCCAAAACCGTTGATCCGTGGTCTGCCAGCGTACGCCACCGTAGCCGACGATAGGGGAGATTTTGCCCAGAGGCTCGCGGCGTTTCTGCGTCGTGGTGCCGATGAACTGATCCGCTTCACCTTCGACCCAGGCCAAATGGCCGAAGAGGCTCCAGTGCTTGTCGATCCGCCAGCGTGCCGCGAACTCGAAGCCCTGCATGTAACCGTCGCCGCCATTCGCCTTGGTGTCCTGCAGTGGCACGGAGGTGGAGCGACGGATGATTAGATTGTCCAGCTTGGTGTAGAAATAGGCCAGGCTGGCGGTGAGGCTTTCGGTGTTTGCCTTGAGGCCGATCTCATAGGTCAGGTATTTTTCCGGGGACAGGTCGGTGGCCGGTGTTTCTTTGCGACCGGACAGAGCCACATCGAAACGGGAAAGGTCGGAGAGATTGGGCGCACGGAAGGCCTGTGACACACCGCCATACAGCGAATAGCGGTCACGGTCATCCAGGTCGATCACAAAGCGCACGCTGCCGGAGAAGTTGTCCCAGCTGTTGGCAAAAGACTGCTGCGCGAGGGTGGTGGGGTTCTGGAAACTGCCGAGCCTGGCCGTGGCATGGGTGTAACGCTCTCCGAGGAAGAGATGCACACGTTCGCCGAGGTCGATGGCGTCCTGAATGTGAACCCCCAGCAGGCTGTAGGTCGAGTTGTCCGCGACGGCTCCCTGAAAAGGATTGTCCGAGGCGTGTGATTCCACAAAGTCCTCATAAAAATCGACGCCATAGACCAAGGTGCCGATGGGTGACTCGCTGGTGAACTGGAGATCTGCGCCGAGGGTGTCCACATCCACTATGTTATAGGATCTCGTGCCGCCTCCGGTGACACGGAACTGGTTTTCGCCTGCGGTTTGCACGGAGACCGTGAGGCTGGCGTTGTCGATGAAGCTGTTCAGGTCCTTTCCGGCGAGGCGGGCATACGTCAGGCTGCGCTCCTGATCGAAGAGTCGCACGCGGTCGGTGCCGACGGCGGTGCCTTCGAATGAAACGCCTGAGGTGGTGGAGTGCGTGCGCCACACATCGTTCTGGCGCACCTGCTGATGTGCGGCGGTGAAGGTCCACTGGTCGTCCAGGGCTATGTCCAGCCTCACATCGAAGGCCCACTGATCATAGCCGGTGTGCCGCTGCCGCTTTCCGCTGCCGTCGGTGACATCACCAAACTGGCTCAACGTGACACCCGCATGCAGGCCCCACTTCTGCCCCTCGCCGATGCTGGTTTCGAAGTGCTCCACATTGCTGTGCTCCGCCGTGGAGTAACGATAATCCACCCGGCCATGGGAGAAGAAGCCGCCCTCGGCTTCGCTGAGAAAGCCTGATCCTTTGGTGAAGGCATTCACCGTACCGCCGATGGCATCGCTGCCATATAGCACAGATCCTTGCGAAGGCAGCACTTCCACGCGGTCGAGGCCATACTGATCCAGCGTGTTCCAGTACTGGTTCGGTCCGTCACGGAAGGTGGAGTTGTTGAAGCGGATGCCGTCGACCATCATCAGGTTGCGGAAACCGGTGAAGCCGCGGATGAAAGGAGAGCCCTGTCCGTTGGAGGTCTTCTGAATCGAAACGCCGGGAGTTTCCCGCAGTGCCTCCGGGAAGGTGCGTGTCAGGCGTTCCTCCATCTGCTTTTTATCCAATGTCTTCACCGCCGCAGGCACCTGGGACAGCGGAGTTGCGCTGCGCGTGGCCGTGATCACCACCTCGGGCAGGTCAGCGGTCTTGGTGGGCTTTTTCTTTTTATCTTCCTCAACTTCAGCGGCAAAGCTGGCGGCTGAGAAGGCGAGTAGGAGCGGCAGGGAGAATCGGCGCATGGGTTTGGATAGGCGGAACGCCAACCAAACATCGGCCAATTCTTTGTCACGCAGTGGCTGCCGATGAATTGATGAATGGACAAATATTGTTCATGGCGACGTCGATACGCTTGAATAATGAACTGATATTGCCCGCTTCGACATCGAGACACTTGGTGAAAGCGCTCAAGCATCCCGAATCGGATGGCACGAAGGCACAATCGCCAGAAAGGAAGTTCACGCTGGAGGCTGAGCAAGTTTCACCCGCCGCCCAATGAGTCAATGACTCCTATTTCCCAAACAGGCCCTTGATACCGCCTGTGTTGATCTTGGCGGCGCCACCTTGAAGCATGTTTTTGAGAGCACCGCTGGCGCTGGCTTTGACAGCTTCGGTGTTCAGCTGGCGGAGGATCAGAGCCGTCAGCTCGGCAGGAGTGATGCCGGCGGCACCGGTGCCGAGATTGGTAAGACGGATCTCGGGCAGCGTTATCTTGGCGTCTGCGCCGGGAATAACACCCGCTGCGCTGGCGCTGAGTTTGGCACCGGTGATGAGCAGTTCATTCACCTGGAGTTTGACGGACTTTTTCGGCTTGCCGTCGGCGGGTGGTGCGGCTGCATTCGGGGCGGCATTGCCAGCAGGCGCGGTTTGCTGGGAGACGAAGTTCATCGCGTTGTCGGCGATGTGCTTGAGATTGGTGCCACCGAGACCGGCTTCGAGATTGATCTCAGGATCCGTGATGCGGATGTGCTGAATGACCACCTTGTCCGCGCTGACGCTGTGAGTATCTACGGCCACTTCAGTGCGGCCAATGCGCACGGCATACGGGCCGGTGAAGCCTTTAGGATTGCCGATTTCGAAGCCTTCGATAACGCCGGAGCCGGAGAAGGGAGAGAGCTTCACATGCTGCACTGACACACTGGTCTGCACGACCGGAGGGGTGCCCTTCTCAATACCAAACTTGACCAGTGCGCCCAGCTGTGACCAGCCAAACCAAAGACCGGCAGCAATGATGACCACGAGAACAACGACAATGCGGATGAGCCACTTCATAAGCCGCCAGCTTTCCCGGGGGATCAGGCGCTGTAAAGCATCAAAACTGGGTTCTTGCGCTATGGGCAGAGAGAAACCGGAGGCCGGAGATCAGCCCTCAGTGAACTGACCCAGGGCGCGGAATTTCTGATAGCGCTGCTCCAGCAGCTGGGCGGTCGGCAGGGCGTTGAGATCCTTGAGCGTGGCCAGCACGGCGTCTTTGAGTGAGTTCGCGGCGGCGAAGTGATCGTTGTGCGCACCACCCAGAGGCTCGGGGATGATGCCGTCGATAATGCCGAGCTTGGAGAGATCCTGAGCGCTGAGCTTCAGCGCGGAGGCCGCTTCAGGGGCATGCTCGCGGTGTTTCCACAGAATGGCGGCGCAGCCTTCAGGGCTGATGACGGAGTAATAAGCGTTCTCCATCATGAGCACGCGGTCCGCGATGCCGATGCCGAGGGCGCCACCGCTGCCACCTTCACCGATGACGATGGCAATGACCGGCGTACGCAGGGTCATCATCTCGCGCAGGTTGAAGGCGATGGCCTCCGCGATGTTACGCTCTTCCGCACCGATGCCAGGGAAGGCTCCGGGGGTGTCGATGAGGGTGATGATGGGCAGGCTGAATTTCTCGGCCATGCGCATGAGGCGGAGTGCCTTGCGATAGCCTTCGGGATGGGCGCTGCCGAAGTTGCGCAGCAGGTTTTCCTTGGTGTCGCGGCCTTTCTGGTGGCCGAGGATGGCCACGCGCTGACCACCGATGGTGGCAAATCCGGCAGGCATGGCGTTGTCGTCGCCAATGTGACGGTCGCCATGCAGTTCCACGAACTCGTCCGTGATGTGCTTCACATAGTCGAGCATGAATGGCCGGCCAATGTGGCGGGAGATCTGGACGCGCTGCCAAGGGGAGAGATTGGCGTGAATGTCGCGCTGCAGATTTTCAGCCTTGGTTTCGAGATCGGCGACCTGCTGGGCCAGCTTGTCGCTGGGCTTCGCGGCGAGCTTCTTTTTGGCCTCCTCGATTTCTTCGCGGATTTTGACGATGGGCTTTTCGAATTCCAAAACTTGTTTCATGGCGGGCGGTGGGAAAATGGGATGGGAGGGCTTATCTCACAAGGCTCAACTTTGACCCATTGCGCACGAGCGCAAAGAGTTCTTCGATGTCTTCGCGGGCAAGAAAGATGCCGGTTTCCGCTGCGGGGGCGGGTGCTGGGGCCGGCATGGCCGCCGGTGGGACGGCAGAAGCTGTGGATTTTTTCGCAGCCGGAGTCGGAGCTTTGGGTTCCTCCACAGGCAGGGCGCGGGCCACGGGTGGTGTGCGGATGCTGATCGTCGTGTTTGAGCCCGACTTTTTGCCCGAAAACCATTTCTCTGCATCCACGTAGTTGGCGTCGGTGGAGAGCACCGGCTTGCCATCGAAGATGGAGTTTTTTCCAGCGATGGTCATCTCCACCGGCAGACGCATGCCGGGCGTGATGCGGATGTCTTTCGCGTTGTAGACTTTGAAGAGGTATTCCTTGTCGCCTACTTTGCGCAGCAGCATGACCTGCTTTTTGGAGATGCTGACCCCGAGATGGAAGTCCATCGGGATGATGGTGAGGTGGTCGCCGGGGTGCAGATTGAAGCTCATCAAACCGCTGGAGCGGATGATGGAGTCCACGGTGGTGTCGAACTTGGTGGCGATGGAGTTCAGCGAATTGCCCGGCTGCACGATGTAGTCCTTCTTCCCTGCGGTGGAGTTCGCAGAGTAGAGCTGGTCCATGTTGATCTCACCAATGATGCGCATTGCCTCGGCGCAGGCCTTGGAGTCGGGGAACTGCTGGCAGAGCTTGTAGAGCGCATCACGGCCATCGTCGATTTTGCCCTGATGGATGAGTTCCACGGCGGCTTCGAAGCGGCGTATGCCAGGGTCCACACGCGGGCGGTCCTTCGCCTTCATGGAGGCGATGTCCTGCTCCACCTGGCTCTCCTTGAGCAGGATGTTCATGTAAACCCAGTACCCCATCGCCAGTGTGCCTGCCACCAAGCCCACGGTGATGAGGAAAATCAGCAGTTTGATCTGGGTCTTGGCCATTGCGTGAACCTACAAACTACCACTCAGCCCAGCAGGCCGCGGCGTTTGAAATCGAAGAGGTTGATGTTCTGGGACTTCTCGATCATCTCGACGGTGAACTTCAGCAGGCAGATTTCCCAGGTGTCGTCCACGCCTTGAATGACCGCACGCATCGGATTGCCCGAGGCACGGATGTTCGCGAGCAGCTTGCCCGTGACTTCTTCCATGGATTCATGGATGATTTGCTCGCTGATTTCGCCTTTGCGGAATTTGAAGCCGTATTTGAGGATCGCCAGCTTGTGCAGGTTGTCCCGGAGGAATTCGCCAAACCCGGCCACTTCGGGGCCAAAGCCTTCGAAGTCAAACTGGCCGGGCAGTTCCGGGCGCAGGATGAGGGGCTTCTCGGCCTCGATGCGGCCTTCACGCACACGCACGGCGCCGACGGTATCCATGAGTTCGGTGACGATCTGAAACTCGAAATGAGTGCTGCCAAAGGTATCGATGCGGCGGTCCGGCTCATGGAGCACCTGGGTGTTTTCCAGGGCGTATTGAATATCGAACTCGGTGGGCATGTCGTTGGGGGTGGCTGAGAGTAATCTGCTTCCACGCTGGGGCCAGTGATTTCTTGGTAGCAGCAGTTGTGAAGGGGATACGCCTGCGCCATGTCTCTAGTCCCATGAAACTCCCGCCCCACCTGCTCGACGAAATCATCCTTTCACTCGGAGAGGTGTTTGTGGGCAAACGGTATGCTGACAAGGTGATCGAGTTCACCTTCAAGCGGCACCGCAAGTGGGGCAGCCGGGACCGGCGCATCTTCGCAGAGTCCATTTATGAGTGCGTACGCTGGTGGCGCTGGTTCTGGTATCTAGCTGGGCTTCCCGACGAGGAGCACACGCAGCCGGAGAACATCACCCCGGAGCGCCTGTGGCGTGTGTGGGCCGCCTATTGGATTTCCAACGGTCGTGATCTGCCCAAGGACGAAAATGCGCCCGAGGTGAAACCTGAGGATGTGATGAAACGTGCCAAAGCAGGCGCATCTCCTGCCATCCGTGCCGCAATCCCGGACTGGCTTGAAGCACGTGGCAGCCTCGAACTCGGTGCCGCATGGCCCGCCCTTCGTGAGTCGCTGAATCTGCCTGCGGATGTGTTCATGCGCGTGAACACGATCAAAAACGACCGCCGTGCCCTGCGTGAAAAACTGGGACAGGAAGGCTATGAAACCGAAGCCGTGGATCAGGTGCCCAGCGCCCTGCGCCTGAAGCAGCGGGCGAATTTGTTTGGCACCGATTCCTACAAGGCCGGGTTGTTTGAGGTGCAGGATGCCGCCTCTCAGCTCATCGCACCGTTTTTGCAGCCAGAACCCGGCATGCGGGTCATCGATGCCTGCGCCGGTGGCGGTGGCAAGGCGCTGCATCTCGCGGCGATCATGCGCAACAAAGGCCGCCTGCTGGCGCTGGACATTCATGCCTGGAAGCTGGCGGAGCTGCGCAAGCGTGCCTCACGCGCCGGGGTGGACATCATCGAAGCGCGCGAGATCGAAGGCTCCAAGACCGTGAAGCGCCTCGCGCAAAAGGCAGATCGTGTGCTGCTCGACGTGCCGTGCTCCGGCATGGGCGTGCTGCGCCGCAATCCGGATGCGAAGTGGAAACTGAGCGATACCGAGATCGACCGTCTCATCGCCCTCCAGGCCGAGATTCTCGAAAGTTACAGCCGCATGGTCGTCCCCGGTGGCAAGCTGGTCTATGCCACATGCAGCATCCTGCCGAGTGAAAATGAACGTCAGGTGCAGGCTTTCCTGGCCAAACACGGTGAAGAATGGACCCTGGAAGAGGAACTCCACCGCACGCCGGAGACCGGCGCATTTGACGGATTCTATGCTGCCCGTCTGATGAGGAAAGCTGCCGAAAAGAATGATGAACCCAAAGTGGCCAATGTCGAAGAAGCTCCGAACGACGAAGTTGTTCCAGAAGCTCCAGGCGTTTAGGCCCTCGAGCTTCGGATTTTGTTAGTCATTCGGAAATTCGAGATTCGTCATTGCCTCAATGGCACCCACAACCCGTGCCGCAAGAGCCACCCCCGCTTGAGGCCTGGGAGCCACCGCTGCTGCCGCCCATCAATCCGGTTCCACCAATCGGCACGCGGCGCACGGGCTGGCCGCTGTCCGGGTGCTGCGTAAGCGCTGCGTCCTTCATGCTCTGGCGGATTTCAAAGCGCTTGGCGGGTTCGCCTTCAAACTGGGGGATGGTTTCGTAAACGTAGGTGGGCATGGCAGGGAAGTGACGAAGCTAAAATGACGAATGAGGA
This sequence comes from Prosthecobacter sp., assembly GCF_044373815.1. GTDB lineage: Bacteria > Verrucomicrobiota > Verrucomicrobiia > Verrucomicrobiales > Verrucomicrobiaceae > Prosthecobacter. The sequence continues at coordinate 10,196 of NZ_JBIPNG010000167.1, forward strand.
ATAAGACGCAAGGCATGAAATAAAAACGGCGTCCCAGTGAAGGGACGCCGCGTGGGAGTGTTCTAGAGGTGGATCAGGCTTTCGAAGCCATCTCTTCTTCAATGGTCAGAGGCTTGTAGCCGCCGATGGACTTGAAGTAGGCCAGGAGGAGCAGGTAGATCACGGCCATCGTGCCGGGGATGTAGGAGTCAAACTTCAGCGTCTTGCGGTCGCCCTGCTGATCAGCCAGCACCACGGCCTTCTGGTCAGGAGTCTTTTCCTTGGCTTCCTTGGCTTCGGAGAGCTTCTTGCCATCAAGACCGATGGCGGCGGTCGCTTCCAGATTGAGGAACTTGCTCGGAGCTTCGGCCTTGTAGGTTTCGTACAGGGCTGGGTTGGTGGCCTTCAGGGACTCACCAGCGAAGCGGTCCTTGGTATAGCCGAGGCCTGGGCCACCGATGATACCAGCGGAGAGCATCCCGATGCCACCCATGATGGAGATGGCGACGGCACCTGTGCTTGGGAAGCGGTCAGAAGCGACGGCAAGCATCGTGGGCCAGAAGAAGGTCTTGCCGAAGGCATACACGCCAAGGGCGATGAGCGCTGTGGTGAAGGAGTTCATTCCGGCAGCCAGTGTCAGGCCGCCGCAGGCGAGGGCTGAGCAGACGCAGAGCAGGCCGACGGGGGAAAGCTTGAGCGTCTTTTCGATCCAATGAGCACAGAAGCGCAGACCGAACATGATGGCGGAGGTCCACAGGAAGAGGGCCTTGCCCTGCTCAGGGGTGAACAGATTGCCGGTGATGTTCTGGATCCAGCCGTCCGTGCCGAGCTCGACCGCGCCGACGAGGGCGTGAGTGACGAAGAGGACGAAAAGCACAAGCGAGCCGAGCGAGAACTTGGTGAGCACACCCACGGCGATCAGCACAATGCCGCCCGTGGCGTAGCCGAGGTTCTTGGCCAGAGCAGGCTCAACGCTGAGCACATCCTTGAAGAAGCCTTCCGCAAAGAAGGAAAGGAGGAAGCAGGCCACGGCACCGCCGAGGATGCCGACGTCCTTGAGCATGTTGCCAAAGCTGACGCCCTTGGCCGCAGCGGCGGACTGGGGGAACTTCTGGCCCATGAACATGAGGCCGTAGATGACTGTCGGGATGAGATACAGCGCGAGCTGGATGCGCCAGTTGATCTCCAATTTGTCGTCAAGGAACCAGCCGATGATCACACCGATCACCATACCGGCAGGCCACGAAGCGTGCAGGATGTTGAGGTAATGCGTGCGGTTTTCCGGGAACAGCGTGGCGACGAGGGGATTGGCCACGGCTTCCAGGGTACCATTCGCGAACGCGAAGATGAACATGCCGAGGGAGAGCACCATGAAGGCGCTGCTGCCGCTGGCAGTGAAGGTGACGAGTGCGGAGACGATGTGCAGCAGGAAAGCCACCACGACGAGCTTGCCGTAGCCGATCTTGTCCACCACGACACCGCCGAGGATGATGCCGAAACAGAAGCCGTTGAAGCCCATGCCACCGATGGCACCGAGCTGAGCCCCGGTGAACCCGAACTCCTTCGCCCAGTTGTCAAAGATGCCGCCACGGATGGCGAAGCCGACGCCGGCCGCGAGAATGGCCATGAAGCCGGCCCAGAGAAGTCTCATTCGATTGTTTTCGCTCATAGAGGAGGGAGTGGAGTGTGTGTGTTGGTTGGAGTGATAGTTGCGGGAACGGGCGTGTTTTAGGTGCCACGCCTCTGAGCGACAAGGAAAAAGTGTTCTCAAGACTGAGAAGTTGCTAGAACACGCAGCGGAAAGGTCCGCAAGTCGCGTCCAGAAAAAGACCTTTGCTGTGAGCGCTTTCGGGCGGGCTGACCTGTTATCGCTGCGAAGCCAGACGATCTTGCAGTGAATGCAGGGGCCTCTCTATTCTGCGTAGCGGGTCAGTGGGCCTGGCCGGCATCTCCTTCGGAAATGACGACCGGTTGGTAGCCGCCGCGGGACCTGAACCAGAAGAACATCCCGAGGTAGCAGGCCAGCATGAAGCTGGGCAGGATGGCGATGGTGGTGAAGACGCTGCGCTTGCTGGCGGCCTGCACCGTTTCAAGTTCCTGAACCTGCGGGGCAGGGAGGGTCTTGATTTTTTCCTGGTTCAGCGTCGGCGCGTTGCCGAAGATGCCCGGCTTGGGGTCGCCTTTGATCTGAGAATACAGAGGGCTGTGCTCAGTTGCCGAGAGACGCTCGGCCATGTCGAGGTCCTGCTTGTGACCGATGTAGGGGCTGCCCAGCACGCCCAGAAAGAGCACGCCCACAGCGGAGACGCCATTGAGAGTGAGTGCCCCACCTTTGGGGAACTGCTCGGCGGTGAGTCCCAGCGTGGTGCTCCACAGGAAGGTCTTGCCCAGAGCATACACCGTCGCTGCGGCGAGAATAACCCA
>NZ_JBIPNG010000168.1:0-12584 GCF_044373815.1 Prosthecobacter sp.
ATCCACGCTGAGGGTCGCAATCAGAGAGAATCTTCGGTTTCAAGAACACGGCAGAACAACATCGGCACTTGGGGTGTTCGCGGAGTGCTGCGGAATAAATTCCGCGCTCCGCGAAGCTTCCATTCAAGCCACCGGCGGCTGATAATTCAGCAGCTCAATCTCCACCGCATGCTTCCGCTCCGGCAGCAGCTCCACCAGGCTGATGCTGCCGTACTCGATGTTGAAAAACGCCATATGCTTCAGTGGCATTTCCAGCAGCAGCGCGATCATCACGCGAATGATGCCGCCATGGCAAAAGATCGCCACCTTCTGGTGCGGATGTGCGCGGATGATCTGCAGCAGGCACTCCTGCACCCGCTTCATCAGGCTGTCGATGCTCTCACCATTCGCGATCCCGTTGTTTTCGATGATCTCCAGCCAGTCAAACGCGCTCGCGTTGAAGTTCGTCTGCACCTCATCCCAGCGGCTCCCGGTCCAGTCGCCGAAATCGATCTCCATCAGCTCCGGCATCAGCTCCGGCTCCAGGCCGGTCTGCTTCGCCAGCGGTGCCAGCGTCTGCTGCACACGAAGCATCGGGCTCGCATAGATCGCCTCCACCTTCGTGTCCTTCAGCCACGTCGCCACAGCCTCCCCCATCCGCACCCCCAGCGGCGAAAGCCCCATGTCAATCCGCGAGCCCCCAAACACCTTGTGATACTTCTCCTCCACCTCGCCGTGGCGGATGAGATAGATCTGCATGGGATGATTCGGAAGATGGGATTTCATATTCTGTTTATCATGCAGTCCGCAGGTAGCCGCAAGGTAGGAAAAACCGAAGGGGGTGGCATCAACCGCAAACAGCCAGAAACCCCGCATGACATGAGCGCAACGCCTGTTCTTCGGGCAATCAGCCACTGTCGGCGAAAAATAAACGCGGAAACTGGAGCACTTAGCAGGCGTTTTATCTTGCCACCTCTAAGCCTTTTCAGTAAACACATTCGGTCTCCATTCCAACACACCTATGAAATCACTACTCCTCCTCGGACTGCTTCTGACCACTCTGCCAGCCATGGCTGAATCTCAATTCCAGGTCAATTTGGTCGGCTCCACCACGGCGGCCGTTTATGTCGATGGCGCCTGGATCAACGACGCAGAAGCGGTGGAAGCCAAAGTCTCGGTCAGTCCCGCCTCCCCTGCGGAAGGCGTTTCCCTCAAAGCCTACTTTTACTCCGCCGATGGCAAATTGGTCCATACGATCAACAAGCCTTCCAAGCTCAATGGCGGCAATGGCGGAACGATTCCCATGCCCGGCACCTATGAACCCGGCAAGAAATACGCCTTTTATTTTGGCATCCCCGGAGCCATCAAAAAGGGACCCGCCAAATGGAAACGCGTCATCGTGGTCTTCGGCAAAGGCGAGCAGATGTCCGCCAAAATCTATCCGAAGGACGACCTCAAGAAGTTCGACTTCCCCGAAAAAAGCATGGTCAGGTAAGACACCCTTTAGCTCATTGGATGCGCTTTGCCGCCCGAAGAAGGACCTATCCATCGTAGCTCGCAGAGCGAAGAAGGTGCCCAGCGCCCCACTCTTTCCTCGGCCACAGTGCTAAGGACAAAGCCATCGTCCGCGTGTGTGGTTCGAAAAAGGAGCAGATCACGGCGATTAGCCATCACCTCTCCCAAGAAAAAGGGCCATGCGGTTGCATGGCCCTCGTGGAGATTGAGTGATGGTGAACTGACGGATAGGAATGTCCACCCTACTTTCCTTACACCGTGCCGAAGATCGTCTTGCCAGTGCTCAGCAAATCGTTGCAGGCTTCCTTCATACGATCACAAAGGCCCTGTTCGCCCTTCTTGAGGTAGCTGCGTGGGTCGTAGGTCTTCTTGTCGCCCACTTCGCCGTCGATCTTGAGGACGCCGGCGTAGTTCTTCATCATGTGGTCCACGATCGGACGGGTGAAGGCATACTGGGTGTCGGTGTCGATGTTCATCTTCACGACGCCGTAGCCGAGGGTCTCGCGAATTTCTTCGAGAAGGGAGCCGGAGCCGCCGTGGAAGACGAGGTCCATCTCGGCATTGGCACCGTGCTTGGCGGTCACTGCGGCCTGGCCATCGCGCAGGATGGTGGGCTTGAGCTTCACAGCGCCGGGCTTGTAGCTGCCATGCACGTTGCCAAAGGTGGCGGCGAACATGAAGCGACCGATGCCGCTGAGGGTCTCATACACTTCCACCATGTCTTCGGGGGTGGTGTAAAGCTTGTCGGCGGCGACACCGCTGGTGTCGTGGCCGTCTTCTTCACCACCGACAACGCCGGCTTCGACTTCGAGGATGATTTCGTGCTTCACGCACTCTTCGAGGAGTTCCTTGGAAAGGCGCATGTTCTCAGCCAGCGGCAATTCGGAGGCGTCGAGCATGTGGCTCTGGAAGAGGTTGTTGAGGCCCGCAGCGCGGCGCTTGGCGGTTTCAGCGATGAGGGGCTTGAGGAAGCTGTCCACCTTCTTCGGCTGGCAGTGATCGGTGTGGAGGCCGACGAGGATGTTGTACTTTTCTGCCAGGCGGTGGGCGGCCTCAGCGAGGACGATGGCACCGAAGGCCTGATCTTTGAGGGAGGTGCCGGAGGCAAATTCGCCGCCGCCCGTGGAAACCTGGATGATGCCGTCAGACTTGGACTCTGCGAAGGCCTTCAGCGCGCCGTTGATGGTCGTAATGGAGGTGACGTTGATCGCCGGATAGGCGTAACCACCCTTTTGGGCGGCATCAAGCATGGCACGGTACTGGGCGGGTGTGGCTACGGGCATCTTAGGGGTGTGTTTTTGAGTTGAGGGGTTGAGGGAAGCAAGAAACGGGCCGGGTGCAAGAAGCGCTTCGTATTCGGCGGGGGGGGGATGGTCCCCAGCGGCATTAAATGACGGCTTTGCCTGCCGCCCATTGCAATGCGCACGGAACCTGCTGCCGGAAACTCAGGCTGAAGGAGCTGATTCCCCGCCATTCTCCTCGCACTCGCCGGTTGACGCCCGACTATTAAGGTCTTTTAACTAGCAGCAACTCCTTCTCACGCAATGCCGCCCATGGAATCCTTTCTCTCGCCCGGCCTGCAATACGGCCTCGAACACAGCACCCTGACCTGCTGGATCATCTGCGGCTTCCTCGCACTTTTCTCCATCACAAGCTGGGCGGTGATCCTCAGCAAGCACTTCCTGCTCTCCCGGGTGCACAAGGCCAACCTGTCTTTTCTGCGCGAATACCGCGAGAGCAATCACGCCCTGGAACTGTATCAACAGCGCGAGCCCCATGAGTTTTCCTCCTTCTACCATATATACCACGCAGCCTGCCGCGAGATGTCCTGGTACCTTTTGGGTGAGGACGAGCCCGGCACCACCTTTGCCGCACGGCTGCAAGGCGCGGGCCGCATCACGCCTTCACAGATGAATGCAGTGCAGGTGGCCATGGAGCGCAGCGTGGCCGAGGCAGCGCTGCGGCTGGAAGCCCGCATGAGCTGGGTGGCCACCACCCTGAGCAGCGCACCCTTTCTTGGGCTGCTGGGCACGGTTTGGGGCATTCTGGACACCTTCAGCACCATGACGTCTGTCAGCAGCACCGCCACTCTCGTCACCCTGGCACCGGGCATCACCACCGCACTGGTCACCACCGTGCTGGGCCTGCTGGTCGCCATCCCGAGCATGATCGGTTACAATGCACTGGTGAACCGCATCCGCGGCATGGTGGTGCGGCTGGACAACTTCGCCAGTGAGCTCAACGCGGGTTTTGACCGCACCTTTGTGGACCATCGTTTCACCAACGAAGCCCTGCCCAGCATGAGCGCCCTCGGCAGTCCGTCCATGCCCGCCTTCAGCGGCAGTTCCTCCCCCCTGCCCTCGTCAATGCACGCCTTCCACGCCCGCGCATGAAACGCCACTCCAACAGGCATCAGCTCCGCCTCATCACCGAAATCAGCCTCACTCCGCTGATGGATTTGGTGCTGGTGCTGCTGTTTGTCTTTCTGCTGGCAGCTCCCCTGCTCAAGGCAGACAAGACCATGCTGACCGCGACAGCCCCCACACCTCCTCCCGCCCCCACCAGCGCCCCTGCTCCGACGGAAACAATCACGCTGCGGGTGAACAGCGACCAGTCCGTCACGTTGAACGGCGCGATGCTCGCTCGCGCGGACCTTCCCGTTTCTTTAAAACAACTCGCCCAGCGCAATCCCGGCATCGGCATCGAGGTGCGCATGCATCGTGACCTGCCAGTGCAGCAGCTGGTGGAAACGATGCAGCTGCTTGAAACAGCAGGCATTCAGAAGACCGCCGTCACGACTCATGCAGAGGCCCCCTGATTGAAGACGAACCGTAAACGACCCACGACGCTGGAGCCCATTTCAGCAGCGATGTTTGTCATCGTTTCGCTGCATCTGGGTGCGGTGTTTGGCGTCTGGTGGTGGTGGCAGAATGTCGGCAGCCTCAAGCGCGATGCCAGAACCTCCCAGCTTGCCTGGATGAATCCAGGTGATTTTAAATCCCAGGTGCCAGTGTCCTCTCCTGTGCCTCGGGCCAAATTGGTGGCCTCATCCCCCAAGGCTGACAAAAAGCCCCCGGTTGTAGCTCCCAAACCAGCAACCGAGCCCCCGGTACAGAAAGCCACGCTGATCGCCGCCCCGCCTCAGCAGCATCAGATGGAGCCGGTGCCAAACACCACCGGTGCCCCCTTGTTCGCAGGCTCTGCCGCCACAACATCCAAACCCTCCGCCAATCGCAGCATCACGCTGCGCAGAGCCCCCGAAAAACGTACCGAAACCACCCTGTTCGGAGTCCCCGTTCCGCCGATGACCAGCCCGACGCTGATGGACATCGCCCGACTTAACACCCTGCGTCCATCGGCGATTCCGCCCTCCGACCGTGCCACCCCGGCCGCAGAGGAAGTGGATTTGGATGCCATCGATGAAGCAGTCAATGCGGCATTCCTAGTCAGCTGGATCGCCCCCCCCATCGAAAGCGTGCCGGAAGGCCAGCGCGAAGGACGGCTGAACATCTCCATCGGCAAGGACGGCACTATCTTGAAGGCGCAAATGAACAAATTTTCCGGCTCGCACGTTCTGGATCAGTCAATTCTCGAAGCCGCTGCAAAGGTGAAAAAAATTTCCGCAACGCTGCCTTCTAATTACCCCAAAGACAGCTACGATCTGGAACTCAATTTCCTTCTGCTGCCCTGACCTCCGCATGAACGCCCGCGCGCTGCTTCTCATTCTCACCCTCGTCGTGTCCCATGGCACACGGGCGGAGGCTGGCGTCATGGAGAGACTGCGCGGCTTGTTCAGCTTGGGTGGCGGCAAAAACAAAACCGAGGAAACAAAGAAAAGCATGCCGCGCATTCGCGTGGGGGCATTCTCCGGCGGCACAGGTGCCAGCGCGCAGCAGACTCTTTACCAAGAACTGCTGGATTCACGCGAGTTCTTCGTCGCAGGTACGGACGAAAAAGCCGACTTTCTTGTGGAAGGCACCTCATCCGGCGGGCGTGTCAACGGCAAGCTGAAGGATGCCAAAGGCAAAGATCTCTTTCAGCGCAGCTATGCCGCACCGGGACTGGATGAGAACCTCAAGGCCCTCACCGACGACATCATCTACACCATCACCGGCAGACCGGGACTGGCCACCAGCCGCATCGTCTTTGTGAGTGATGTGAGCGGCAAACGCCAGATCTACATCTGCGATGCTGAGGGCGGCGAAGTGCATCAGGTCACGCATGACAAGCATGCGGCAGTGGCTCCCTCGCTCTCGCCGGATTCATCCATGATCGCCTTCACCAGCTATCGCACCGGCTTTCCCATCATCCGGCTGCTGGATCTGAATGTCGGCTGGGAACGCGGCGTGACAGACACCCCCGGCAGCAGCTTTGGCTCGGCCTTCTCGCCGGATGGCACGCACCTCGCCGCCGTGATGAGCTTCATCGGCAATCCGGAAATTTTTGTCAGTGACCTCAACACGAACACCGCCGCCTGCGTGAGTGATTCTGTCGGCGCTCCCTCCAGTCCTTCCTGGCATCCTGATGGTCGTCAGTTGGTGTTTTCCAGTGATGATGGCGACGGCCCCAAGCTCTACGTCGTCGAAGTCCCGCAGAAGGAAGGCGAATCCTCACGCCTGTTTCGTTGGCGCACCGGCTACCATTTTTGCACGGATCCCGAGTGGTCGCCCGATGGCAAGCACATCGCCTTCACCACCCGTACCAGCGGTGAATGGACCGTCGCCATCAAGCCCTATCCCAATGGGGGCGTGCGTGTGGTGCAGGCGGGCGGTGCGGAACATCCGTCATGGAGCCCCAACGGCCATTTCATCACCTACGTTCTGCACGGTGAACTCTTTGTGCATGATCTGCGCAGCGGCAACCGTCGTTCCATCCTGCGCGGTTATGGCCACATCTCCGAACCGCGCTGGATGCGCTGAGCCCTGATGAATGCCGCCCTGCCAATGATGAAACGCCCTGCCGCCATTCTTTCGAGCGCCCTTGTGGGCTGCCTCCTGCTGGCCTCCTGCAGCAGCATTCCCATGCCTTCGTTTTTGCGCAATCCCGCCTCTGAGGCGGTCGTCTATGCGCTCGGCCCCCGGGAAGGCTTCACCTCCCCGCTGAATGGCAGCCTCAAGCCTGCCTGCCCTGCCCTGGTGTTTGAGAACGCGAACTTTCAGCTCACCTCTGCACATCAGCAGGCCCTGAACAGCTTGGCGCAGGAGATGACCAAGAACAAAAAGGCCCGCCTGCTGGTCGCTGGCTACACGGCGCCGAATCTGCCGGCAGATCACGCCCGCTCCCTTTCCGAACGCCGTTCCCTGGCGGTGCGGCAGCGCCTGATCGAACTCGGACTCGAAGCCGCCAGCCTGCAGACCGTGGGCTTTGGCAATGACTTCTCCCCCAGCGGGCCATCCTCGGATGTGGTGGTCATTTACCGCCAGAACTGAGGCGGTTCAGGCGAGATTTAAAAGTTGGTCAACACAGCGGCGAGGTCTGGACGTAAGATCACCGGATTACGCCCGTTCCTTACGCCCCCCAATCATGCCCAACCGCCAAAACCTCCTCGTCGTTCTCGCCTTGGTCGCGCCGTTTGCCCTCATGTCCGCAAGCCCGGACAAGCCCGCCAAGGGCAAAAAAGACAAGGGGCCTTTCGTCGCGGGAAAACCCGCCTTCGTTCCCGACCCCACCATTCCGGTCTTCGATGCCTCAAAGGTGAAGCCGGATCATCTCGAACCCAGCGCCTTCAAAGTGCCGGAGGGTTTGGAAATCACCGTCTGGGCCACCTCGCCGCAGTTGTTCAATCCGGCGAACATGGACGTCGATCACGCGGGACGCATCTGGGTCACGGAAGGCGTGAACTACCGCCGCCATTCCGGCCGCAGCCGCGAGGGCGACTGCGTGCGAGTGCTGCAGGACACCGATGGCGATGGCAAATGCGACAGCAGCCACGTCTTCGTGCGCGAAAAGGAACTCGAATGCCCGCTGGGCGTCGCCGTTTTCGACAACGTCATCTTCGTTTCCAACGCACCGAACATCATCAAGTACACGGATGTGAACCGCGACTTGAAATTCGATCCCGCCGTCGACAAACGCGAGATCTTCCTCAGCGGCTTTGAGCAGCCGCAGCATGACCACAGCCTGCACAGCGTGTATGCCGGACCCGACGGCCGGCTGTACTTTAGCAACGGCAACTGCGGTGCACAGTTCAGCGACAAAAGCGGCAACACCTTCCGCATCGGCGGTGCCTACCTGAACAATACCTATACCGGTGCCAAGAGCGATGATGGCCATGTCTATGTCGGCGGCTTCACCGCCAGCATTGATGAAAACGGGCACAATGCGCGCATCCTCGGCTACAATTATCGGAACAGCTTTGAAGGCGTGCGCAACAGCTACGGGGACATGTTCCTCAACGACAACGACGATCCACCCGCCTGCCGCGTGAGCCATCTCATCGAAGGCGGCAGCTTTGGCTTCTTCTCACGCGACGGCAAACGCCAGTGGCGTGCCGACAAACGCCCCGGGCAGAGCATCCCAACCGCAGAGTGGCGGCAGGAAGATCCCGGCAGCATCCCTGCCGGAGACGTCTATGGCGGCGGTGCTCCCACCGGCATGTGCTTCTATGAAAACGGCGCGCTCGGAGAAAAATGGAACGGTCTGCTGCTAAGCTGTGAAACCGGACGCAACGTGGTATTTGGCTATCTGCCAAAACCGGACGGCGCAGGCTTCAAGCTCGAGCGCTTCGACTTCTGCACCACCAACACCACCGGCGTGTTCAAGGGCAGCGACTTCGTGGGCGGCGCCAACAATCTCTCCGACGAACGCCACACGCTTTTCCGTCCTTCAGATGTGTGCGTGGGGGCCGATGGCGCGATCTACATCAGTGACTGGTTCGACAAACGCACCGGGGGCCATCAGGACACGGATGAAACCTGCAGCGGCACGATCTACCGCATCGCGCCTAAAGGGTTCAAGCCCAAGGTTCCAAATCTCAAGCTGGATAGTGTCATAGGACAGATCGCTGCGCTGCAATCACCTGCAACCAACGTACGCCACGTGGCATTCACCCGTCTGAGAGCTGCCGGTGATATGAACATGCCTGCCGTCCTCAAGCTGCGCGACCATGCGAATCCTTTCATCGCCGCGCGCGCGGTGTGGCTTTTGGCACAGCTTGGAGAACCGGGGCTTATTTCGGCAAGGATCTGGCTGGAATCTGAGGATGCCACGAAGCGCCTGGTGGCAGTGCGTGCGATTCGTGCGGCCAGCAGTGATGTCATTGATATTCTCAGCAACCTGACCACTGATCTTTCGCCCATGGTGCGGAGTGAGGTGGCGGTGGCGCTGAGGGATGTTCCGGCGGCGCAAAGTGTGGCACTGCTGTGCAAGCTTTCGCATCACATTGATGGTGGGGACCGTTCCCTGCTTGAGGCTTGGGGCCTTGGCTGCACTGGAAAAGAAGAGGCTGTTTGGACGGCGCTCAAACCCGAGGGGGCGTGGGATGATGATTTTGCGCACATTACCTGGCGTCTGCATCCCGCCGCAGCTGTGTCGGATTTGGCAAAAAGGGCCGCCGATGGCAAGCTCTCGGCGGAGCAGCGGAAACTCGCGCTCGACACCCTCGCCTTCATCCCGGAAGCGAGCGCGGCACTGGCGGTGCTCGAACTGGCCAAGGACAAAGACTCGCCCATCCAGGCCGATGTCATGTGGTGGCTCATCAAGCGCAGCACGGATGACTGGGCCAGCTTTGGCATCGCCACAGAGTTGAAGAAGGCGGGCATTTTTGACCCTGAAAGTGCCAAGCTGGTGACCATCGTCACGCCGCCGGCCATCCCCAGCAATGTGAAGCTGGATGAAGTGCTCAAGCTGAAGGGCAACGCCAAAAACGGCGCGCAGATGGTGACGCGCTGCGTGATGTGCCATCAGATCAACGGCCAGGGGGTCGAGTTCGGTCCTAATCTGGATGGCTGGGGCAAAAGCCAGCCCGGAGACATCATCGCGCAGGCGCTCATTGATCCGAGCAAGGACATCGCGCACGGATATGATGGGCAGGAAATCGTGACCAAGGACGGCGGGACCATCCATGGCATGATCCTGACCGAAGGTGACATCATGATTATTCGGAGCATGGGCGGCCAAAATCAATACGTCGCAAGGTCACGGATCAAGAGCCGCCGGAAGCTGGACCACAGCATGATGCTCAGCGCCACCCAGCTGGGGCTGAATGCCCAGGATGTGGCCGATATTGTCGCCTATTTGCGCACCGGCAAATAATCGCGATCATTGGACCTGCGGATGCTGCGAATGCCAGACTCCCCCAAGCCCCCTTTTATTGAATCATGACCTTTTTTCGCCTCGGCGTCCTCGCCGCCGCCATCAGTCTCAGCAGTTGCAATTCCACTGCTCCCGAGCCTGCCGAGTTCAAACTTTCCGCTGAAGCCCTTGGCAGCAAATACCCTGCCACGCGTAAAACCGGCTCTGTGCGGCTCTATGCGCAGAAGATTGACACCACCAAGGACGCATGGGGCCGTGAAACCCATGTGGCCAGCGGCGGTGCCGTGATGGTCAAGGACACCACATCCCCCATCTGGGTGCTGGCTCCCGGCATTTCCATCACTCCGGAGTTCTCCGAGGCTCTCGGCAAAGCGACGGTGAAAAAGAACGACCGTCTCTACATTGGTCAGAACGACTCCGCGAAGATCCGCATCGATGGCGGTGCCATCGTTCCTGAAGGCTCTGTGAGCGTCAGTAAAATTGCGGATGCAGCCGCCGCCGCAGAAGCCAAGTCCAAAGCGGAAGCCAAAGCCAGGGCCAAAGAAGAGGCCAAGGTGAAAGCTGAGGAAGAAGCGAAGGCCATGGCAGAGGTTCAGGCCCAAAAGGAGGCTGACGAAGCCGCAGCCAAGGCTAAAGCCGAAGCAGAGGCCAAGGCTGTGGCGGATGCTGAAGCCAAGGCCAAGGAAGAAGCCGATGCCCAAGCCAAGGCAAAGGCGAAAGCGGACAAAGCCTTGGCGGATGCTGAAGCCAAGGCCAAGGAAGAAGCCGACGCCCAAGTAAAGGCAGAAGCCAAGGCGAAGGCGAAAGCGGACAAGGCCCTGGCAGATGCCGAGGCCGAAGCCAAGAAAGAGGCCGAAGCAGAGGCCAAGGCGGCAGCCAGAGCCGAGGCTAAAGCGAAGGAGAAAGCCGAAGCCATGGCCAAAGCGGAGGCCAAAGAGGCAGCTGCGGCGAAGGCCCTAGCCGACAAGGCGAAGGCACGGGAAGAAGCTGCGGCACAGGCTGCGGCGGAGAACGCCAAAGCCAAGGCGGACGCCGACATGAAAGCAGCGGCTTACGCCAAAGCCGAGAAGGCCAAATCAGAAGCCAAAGTCCCGGCAAGGACTGACGACGAGCCTCCGGCCAAAGCCAAGACCGCCTCCACTTCCCAGAAGAAGTCTTCCACTGAATCCAAACCCAAGGCCAAGACTGTCACATCATCCAAACCCAAGGCAGCTCCCACTGCACCGCCCAAACCGGCACCGGCCATCGACCGATCCCGCCTGCTGAATCTCATGAGGGAGCCGACGGAGCGGTAGACGCGCCTGCATCTGAGGAAAGACAGATGACAGGCCTTAATGGCACTCGGATGATGCGGAGTGTCGTTTTTTCATGGGGTCTGCCATCAGCGCTTGGGCCTGAGCGAACGCGACAGTGCCTTTGTATGTGCGGGGAAGCTGGTCGTGACGTCGCTTAGGCGGGCTGGAGGGGGTTTCAGCACGAAGCGCCTTCTTCACCCCGAGAAAGCGGTAGCTACGATGCAGGCTTGCGCCTTGCATCTGCGCGACCGCACTCCAAAAACGCTGCCGCGTGGTCTTGTGCACCCAATCTCCAAAGCCCACGCCTCATCCTCTTAACTGAGTGCCATTCATGACACTTATCCCATGACCATGCATTCACCTGCAGATCACTCGTGGATTCGATGATTCAGGCAAGAAAGCCGATCGCATGCATGTCGAAGACATGAAGCCTTGAGCCTCCTCAAAACGCCCAGCGAAACGGGGCGTTGGGGATCAGTTTGGATTTCGGATAGGCGGAGATGCGCACCTGGTTGTGCGAGTTGCCGCTGAGGAGCCAGACATTGGTGGCGTCCTGCGCGTGCAGGAATCCGATGTGTCCGCTGCCGGCCTGATCCACCGTGAGGGGTTGCAAGATGCAGATAGCCCCATACGTCGCGACCACTGGGCGGCCCCAGCTCCACCAGTCGGAAACTCTGGCGCTACCTCGTGGCTGGTAGCCGGAGTTCTTCACGCACCAGTTCACAAAAGCGGCGCACCAGGCGGTTTCATCGTGCAGCAGGTTGCCGCTGATCCCGCAGCTCCGCAGATACTCCAGGATGCGTGGATTGTCCGCTGCTCCCGCCCACTCCTGCACGCCGACCTCCATGATGGCGATCTGCATCCAAGGCGGCGGTGCTGCAAAATCCGTGGGCGCAGCCGCCGCGGTGTCCGGCGCTGCGTAATCCCCACCGCCGTCAATGGTCACGATCTGGCCCGGAAACAGCACCTTCCATTTCCCCGAACCCCAATCAACCAGCGTGGGGTTCAGCTCTTGAAAGCGATCCAGCGTCATGCCAAAGGAATTCGCAATGTGAGTGGGATTGTCGCCGGGCTGAACAATGTATTGGGCCATGGGCTGATTCTTGCCGCAGTGCGGGTGACAGTTCAAATGGCAAAGAGATCGAGATGCGGAGAGGCGCAAGCCGCAATGGAATGTGCGGTGGAGTGAGGATGCGCCGGATAGGATCTGTCGGAATTCGCAAGCCGAGGGCTGGCACACCTAAGGGGCCGCATAGTTGTTTGTGCGGTTTCAGCATGCGCGAATGCCCAGAACCGCACACGGAGTGTGCGGACCACTTTACTGGCGTCTTCGCGATGGCCCTTGGATATCTTTAATCGTTGGGTAGTGAGAGAGGCTAAAGAAGCGCGGAAGGATGAATGTTTGCGGGGTGCAGCGGACTGAATAGCCGCGACACCGAGTTTGCGCAAAAATGACAAAGGTTTGCGCAAATAGCCCGCTTTCAGCAGATCTGCTGCACTCGCCTTGCAGGGCTCATGCAGGCCATAACCCCTCCGGGCAGG
>NZ_JBIPNG010000169.1:0-12578 GCF_044373815.1 Prosthecobacter sp.
GGCGGCGGTGGTGGTGGCGGTGGCGGCTTCAACAAAGGCGGCGGCCCAGGCACTGGCTTCAAAGGCTACGGTGGTGGTGGCGGCGGCGGCGGATACCAAGGCGGCGGTGGCGGTGGCTTTAAAAAGCCCGGCTTCGGCAGCGGTGGTGGCGGCGGCGGCTTTGGCGGCGGCGGTTTCAAGAAGCCCGGCTTTGGCAGCAAACCCTGGCAGCAGCGTGAAGGCGAAGGCCCAAGCCCCGGCTACGGTGGCGGCGGTGGTGATGACGGCCCACGTCGTGAAGATGCAGGCGGCGGTGGTGGTGGCGGCTTCGGCGGCCCACCCAAGCGCCCCTACGGCGGCGGTGGCGGCGGCTTCAAGAAGAAGTGGTAATCGCTAACAGCCCTTGAGGCTCTTTTGAGGACCCATACGACCTGTCTGAACGGCGGTGCGTCTGGGTCCTTCTCTTTTCGCTATGCCGCAACCCGCTTTTGGTTCTCAATCCATTCTCGTGAGACGGTGGGTTTGAAATTAAAGTCCGGCAGGTGGCGGTCAACCACGGCGAACAGCGAGCTCGCGAGCGCAATCACCACCTCGGTGCATCCCTGGCTTTGGAAATAGCCCACCGACACGTTGTAGGCGGTGATTTTTTCCTTCAGTGCTTTGAGTGCTGCTTCATGCCGCCGGGTCGCCTTGCCACGGATGTCCGCCGCCTCTTTGCGAAAGATCACAGCCAGCTGGGGGTTCGGCCCTGAGAGCGGGCTGCCAACGGTCTCAGTGCGTTCAGCCAGCTGCTCCTGGGCCAGGGCCTTCCGCTCGGCTTTTGCCAGAGCATTCTCTGCAGCGGTGACTTCCTGCTCCTTGAGGAAGAGGTCTTTGAAAATGAACACCAGCGCATCAATGGCACGCCTGGACATGCCTTCCTGCGTCTGAGAAAACGAGTTGAGCCGTTTCACGCTTTCCACCGCTTCCGAGAGTCCCGGCTGCTCCGCCAGTCGTAATGGTCTAAGGCAGAGTACCAGGGTCGGCGAATGCAGAGGGTCACCCGTACGATCTTCCGCCGCACCCGGAATGGCCATCCCCAGCGCCAGTAAAAACAAGAAACTCATTTTCATCAAAGGCAGTAACCCCAAAGGAATTGGATCGTCACAGACAAACTTCCAGATCGTTCGACCGGCTTCACACCACGGGTGGCAGCCGGCCTGCAGGTCTTGAGTTGTACCAAGAAATCATTGGCGGCATGCTTCGTGCGCTCTTAAATCTCAGCAGGATCACCCCGGCGGTGGTCTATCATTAAACCCATGCCAAACTCCACCGCACTCCGCGACGCCCTGACCCAGTCACCGAACAACTTGTCGTTGTTGCTGCTCTACGGTCGCGCGTGCCTTGAGGAACTGCATCTGGACGAGGCGCGTGAGGTCTTCACCCGTGCCCTGGAACAGGACCCGGACCAGACCGACGCCATGCTGGGCATCGCCAAAGTTTTGTTCATGGAGGGAGACACCTCCGGTGCTGCGGTGCGTGCCGAGCGCGTCATCTTTCTGGAGCCCACCAACGCCCAAGCCCACCTGCTGCTGAGCCGTGTGTATCTGAGCGAGGGTGACCGCCCCAAAGCCATCGAGCATTTTGACCGTGCCGCGCAGATCGACGGCACCATGAGTGATCCCGCCCTTGAGCGTGAGCTTGGCCGCACCGCGCGTGATGCCCGCAAAACTGCCCCTACCCCGGCGCCGGAACCTCCCAGCCAGGAACCGCAGATCGCGGGTGGCCCCGATCAGGATGATCTATTCGAAGATCCCTTCGATGACCCGCCCTACGACTGGCGCCCCGAGACCTTCTATGCCCCCGGTGACCCCGAGCGTGGCAACGTCACGTTTGCCGATGTGGGCGGCATGGAAGAACTGAAGGAGGAGATCCGCCTCAAGATCACCTACCCGCTGCAGTTCCCAGATCTCTACAAAGCTTACGGCCGCAAAACCGGCGGCGGCATACTCATTTACGGACCGCCCGGCTGTGGCAAGACTCTCATTCTCCGCGCCGTCGCGGGTGAAGTGCCCTGCAACTACCTGTCCGTCGGTCTGCACGAGATCTTTGATCCCTACTTCGGCAGCACGGAGCGCAACCTGCATCAGATCTTCGAGACCGCCCGCGCCAACGCGCCCTGCGTGCTCGTCTTTGATGACATCGATTCCCTGGCCCAGGACCGCCGCCAGATCCGTGAAAGCCAGATGCGCAATCTGGTGAACCAGTTCCTGCACGAGATGGACGGCATCCGCAGTGAGAACCAGCGCATCCTCGTCATCGGTGCCACGAACCAGCCATGGGCCATTGACCCGGCTTTCCGCCGCCCGGGTCGTTTTGACCAGGCCATCTTCGTCGCCCCGCCGGATGCACCGGCGCGTGCGCAGATCATCGAGCTGCTGGCCAAGGACAAACCCATTGCCGAATTCGACAACACGGAACTGATCGAAGCCACCAACGGTTTCTCCGGAGCCGATTTGAAATGGGTCTTTGACCGCGCCGCCGAACTCGCCCTTTCCGCCGCCATTCACACCGGCCAGCCTGTGCCGATCACGCTTGAGCTGCTGCTTGCAGTGGCTAAAGCTCACTCGCCAAGCACCGCAGAATGGTTTGAAGGCATGCGCACTCATGCGCAGTCGCAGGAGGGTCCGAACAGCATCTTCAACGACATGCGCAAGTTCCTGAACGCGCCTTCGAATACGAAGAAGGAGCGTTGAGCAGGGAAAGCGGGCCGAGGAGGAACGAACGTATCCACCGTTTTCGCGGGCCGGACCGAGGACTGTGGACGAAGCACGTTTTTCACCCCGCGAAAGCGGTGGCTCCGATGCAGGCTTGCGCCTTGCATCTTCGCGACCGCACTCCAAAAACGCTGGCGCTACTCCGGGCGCAGCCCCTAGCGCGTCAGCACGCCATCAACGATGCGCATGGCGCCGCGTGGATTGGCGTCTTTGAGCAGTTCGGGAAGCGCTTCTTCTGGGAAGCCCTGGTAGGAAACGGGACGCACGAAACGGTAGATGCTGCCGGTGCCGATGCTGGTGAAGAAGCTGTGGCTGGCGGCGGGATACGGGCCGCCGTGGTGCATGGAGGGGCAGACTTCGATGCCGGTGGGGAATCCGTTGAAGATGATGCGACCCACTTTGCGCTCCAGCACACGGATGAGCGGGGCGAAATCACGCAGATCCTGTTCGGTGCCCTGAAGGGTGGCGGTGAGCTGGCCTTCGAGGCTGTTTGCATAGCGCAGCATGTCTTCGAGCGTGGCGCATTGAGCGATGATGGAGCACGGGCCAAACACCTCGCGGCGCAGCTCTTCGTTGGCTTCCAGCACATCGATCGTCGTGGTGAAGATGCGGCACGCGGCCTGGGAGGCTGTTTCGCTGGAAGGAGTTTCGGATTCACCGACAAGCTGCAGTCCCTTCACGGTCTGCCACACGGCAGTACCGGCGTCATAGGCTTCGCAGATGCCGCGATGCAGCATCGTCTGCGGGGCCACCTTGCCTGCGAGGGCGGCGGCGTTGCTGATGAACTGGTTCAAATCATCGCCCTTCAGGCCGAGAACGACGGCAGGATTGGTGCAGAACTGACCCACACCCATCGTCACCGAACCCACATAGCCTTCAGCGATTTTCGAGGCACGCTCCTTGAGCGCCCCGGGCAGTACGAAGACCGGATTCACCGAACCCATTTCGGCATACACTGGAATCGGGTGCGGACGGGCGGCGGCCACGTCCATCAGCGCACGACCACCGCGCAGGGAGCCGGTGAAGGCGACGGCCTCGGTGAGAGGGTGCTTGGTCAGCGTGGTGCCGATGTCATTGCCCTTGCCATGAAGCAGCGAGAAACAGCCCGCTGGCAGGCCCACTTTGTGCAGGGCGCTCAGCACCGCACGCGCGAGCATCTCGCAGGTGCCGGGATGTGCGGGGTGGCCTTTAACAACGACTGGGCAGCCAGATGCCAGGGCGCAGACGGAATCCGTGCCGATGACGCCGATGGCGAAAGGGAAATTGCTCGCACCAAACACCACGACGGGACCGATGGGCATCATCACGCGACGCACATCCGGCTTCGGCAGCGGCTGGCGGTCAGGGATGGCATGATCCACGCAGGGATTGGCCCAGGAGCCTTCACGAATCAGGGCCGCGAAGAGCTTGAGCTGGCCAATCGCACGGCCGCGCTCGCCGGTGAGACGGGCCAGGGGCAGCGCGCACTCGGCATGGGCGCGCTCGATCAGCGCATCGCCCAAGGCGGTGATTTCTTCGGCGATCGTGTCGAGCAAGGTCGCACGAGTTTCCGGTGTGGCGAAACGAAGAGCGTCAAAGGCAGCATCCGCCGCCTGCATGGCCTCATCGGCCTCGCGGTGCGTGGCATCGCCAAACGCAGGCTCAAGCTGGGCACTGGTGGTGGGATTGAAGGCGTGAAAAAGGTGGCCGTGGGGAGCCGCCTCGCGGCCCGCGATGTAGTGATGTCCGGTGAGTGTCATGGTTGGGGAGTCTCTAAAAGAGAAATGCGGTTTCGTCCAGCATTCGTGCGCCATGGTAAAAGCGTGCGATGCCGACGGTGTTTTCGTCTTTGTCGCAACGATAAACAATTCGATAGGGATAAACGACGATCTCCCTTGTGATGCCGTCATCCAGCTCTGGAACGATGCGCCCCCGCTCAGGCATATGCGCGAGGGACTCGGCGGCACAGACCAGTTTTTCGCCAAAACGACGGGCGGCCGGTGGATTCTGCATGGGAATGTAGCGAACGATCTCCTTCAAATCGAGCAGCGCGCGTGGCGAGATAATCACCCGACAATCCATGACGACATCAGTTCACGCACGTTCTCAATGGGAATGCCTTCACCTCGTTCCAACTGGTCAAATCCCTCACGAATCCCGGCCACGAACTCAATCTCACGGGCCATGTCCGTAAGCGACATGTCTTCTGGAAGTTTCTCTAGGAGGTCGATGGCGATCTGGCGATTGCTCATAGCTCCAACGTGCCTGATTTAAGTAGCACGGCAATACAAATTCACACCTCAGGTTTTGCTCCACCATCACTTCGGCAGCCGGGCAATGGCAAAGGTGGTCATCCGTTTCATGATCTGAGATTCCGTGGGCGGCAGCGGCACACTCGGTGGCATGGGAAAGCCGGACTTGGATGAGGCGGTGTGCACATTCGAATCGGACTGCAGGGATTCGGCCTGCCAGACCGTCTTGTGAGGTGTCATGGCAGCGCATGACCTCAGACGCGTCCTTAAATCAAATATTCAAATTCGAACCCCATGAAGGGAATGGCGACGCACTGCCGCCATTCCACGAGTGTGCCCCTACGCCATCGGATTCACCAGCGTGCCGATGCCGTCGATGGTGATGCTGATGATGTCGCCGCTTTGCAGGGTGAATTCATCTCCGGGGACGATGCCGGTGCCGGTCATGAGGAAGGTGCCGGCGGGAAAGGTGTTGTCGCGGAAGAGGAAACCTGCGAGCTCGGCGGGGGTGCGCTTGAGCTGGGACACGGTGGTTTCACCTTCGAAGGCGGCGACTCCGGCGCGATCGATCTGCAAATGAATGCGGGTCGTAGGCGCGGGCGGTTCGTTTTGAATCAGGATGGCCGGGCCGAGTGCGGCGCAGAGCTTGAAGCACTTGGCCTGCGGGAGATAGAGGGGGTTTTCGCCTTCGATGTCGCGGCAGGAAAGGTCATTGCCAACGGTGTAGCCGATGATGTCGCCACGGCTGTTGATGCACAGCGTCAGCTCGGGCTCGGGCACCATCCATTTGGAGTCGCTGCGCAGGTGCATGGCCTGACCTGGGTGCGCGACGCGCTGGGGGGTGGCCTTGAAGAAGATCTCGGGGCGCTCCGCCGCATACACACGGTCATAAAAGCTGCCGCCACCGGCGTCTTTGCTTTCCTCCATCCGTGCGGTGCGGCTGCGGAAGTAGGTGACGCCTGCGGCCCACACTTCCTGGGAAACGATGGGAGCGAGAATGGTCTCCGGCGCGGGGGCTTCCACCACCGGTGTCGTCGAGGCAATCTGGGAGAGATAGGCGGAGAGGCCCACGACTTCCAGAAGTGCATCCCAGTTCTTTTCAGGCACGGCGTGCCATGCAGTTGGGGTCTGAATGAAGTTGCCGGTGGAGGTACGGTATAAAAGCATGAGAAAAGGACACTAGAGAAAGTCAGCCCTCATGCAACTTGGCTCACGCCTGATTCTTGCATAAAGCTTCGTCCAAGCCGTGGAGGCAACTGACCCATTGAACAGCGATGTCAGGCAGCTCGGCACGGTAGCTTGCCGCCGCGCGACCGCCTACGATGAGGCGCATGGCAGTAGGCAGCAGTTCGCGCATGCGGCGCAGCTTTTCCACGATGATGGAGCAGCCCTCAGGATACACCAGGCTCAGCGCCACCGCCGTGGCATGCCGGGCGATGGCGCATGCGGCGATCTCTTCCACAGGCAAGTTGGGGCCAAGGTAGGTCACGTACCAGCCCAGATCCCGTGCAGAGGCGGCCACGAGCAAAGCACCTAACTCGTGCACTTCCCCCGCAGGGGTGGCAACCACGAGCTCCGGCGCATTCAGAGGCGTCTGACTGCCGGGCACCGGGGTGAGAAGCATCTCGCGAATAATCGCCGTGGCAATGTGTTCATGGCTCGGACGCAGCGCCCCCTGTTGCCAGCTGTTGCCCATCTCGATGATCAGCGGGCAGATGACCTGATGCAGCATGCCGCGCTGGCCGAGCTGCATGCGCGCCTGCAAAAGCACCTGGCGCACCCCTTCGCAATCGTAGCGCTTCGAGGCGGAGATGGCGTTGTCGACATACTGCGCCGGCTCCATCGGCGGGCTCTGCGGTGAGATACTATATGCGGGAACGGGCGCGGTGGGATCTGCGGGGAGGGTGGGTACCGGCCGTGCGACGGGTACGGTGCCCTGGGCCAGGTCCTCAAGCTCTGCCGTGGAGAGCCGGGCCACACCGCCAATGCGGTGACCATTCTCCGTGAGAGTCTTCAGCAGCTTCAGCCTCTTCACGGCTTCCTCACAATACATGCGACGGTTCGTGCCGGTGCGGCTGGGGCTCAGGGCACTGTAGCGACGCTCCCAGATGCGGATCACATGCTGGCTGAGGCCGCTGAGCTTGCTGGCGAGCTGGATAGGACAAGGCATGAACAAATGTATGGGAGTTGCCACTTGAGGCTGGCGCAGAAACGTTTACGCATTACCGCCGCTTCTGGCTACTACGTTGTCACATTTTCCACTACGACATGCTGAACTACATCTGGGCCACCCTTCTTTTCATCGGACTTCTCGTCGCCGGCCTGGTCGGCCGCGTTTCTGGAGACGCCAGTGTCATCGACGCCGCGATGAAAGGCGCTGAAAAGGCCGTCATGGGCATCGCCCTGCCGCTGGCGGGCATGATGATGTTCTGGCTGGGGGTGCTGCGCCTGCTGGAAAAGGCGGGCGTGCTGGAGGCCGTGGTGCGCCTGCTCTCTCCCCTGCTCCGCCGCCTTTTCCCCGATGTGCCCACGGGACACCCGGCCATGAGCGCCATGGTGATGAACCTTTCCGCCAACATGCTGGGCCTCTCCAACAACGCGACGCCGCTGGGGCTGAAGGCCATGGGCCACCTGCAGGAACTGAACCCGCACAAGCAGAGCGCCAGCAATGCGATGATCACCTTCCTGGCCCTGAACACCGGGGCCTTCACGCTGATCCCGATGACGGCGATGAATTTCCTCAACGCCGCAGGGGTCAGCCACAGTTTCCGCGTCATCGTTCCCACCATTCTTGCGACTGCCTGCGCGTCGGTTGCGGCGGTGATCGCGGCGAAGAGTTTCCAGCGCCTGCCGGGGTTTGTGGCGCAGCCGGATGAATTCATCTCTGAAACGCAGAGCACGGCCGTCAAACCTGCGGGTATCTCCCCCAAGGCGAAGTTCTGGCTCACGCTGCTGGGCACGCTGTTCATCGGCGTCTCAGCCTTGGAACTCGGCCCGCCCTCCTGGCGGCAGACGGTGCTGGATCAAACGGGACTTTCCACCGTGCTGGCGAAATCTGCCCAGCGCAAAGCCGAGGCGGAGAAGACGCTGGCCTTGAAGAAGGAGGAAGCGAAAGCCGCCGCCATCGCCGCCGCTGCCACGCAGACGAAAGTGGAGCCGCCCGTGTGGCGTCGTGTCATGGATGGGGCATCCGGCCTCGCCATTCCAGCCATCCTGATCCTCGCCGTGAGCGTGGCCTGGGCACGCGGGGTCAAGGTGTATGAAGAATTTGTGGATGGTGCGAAGGAGGGCTTTCAGGTAGCGGTGCGCATCATGCCCTACCTCGTGGCCATGCTGGCTGTGCTGGCGATATTGCGAGAGTCCGGGGCGTTTCAATTGCTGGAATACCTGCTCGCGCCACTGCTGAACATGCTCGGCTTCCCGGTCGAATTGCTCTCGCTTGCGCTGATGCGCCCCCTCAGCGGCTCCGGCGCGCAGGGCATTCTCAATGAGATCCTCACGCGGCCTGATTTGAGCGAGATGGTGAAGTTTACCGCAGGCATCCTGTATGGCTCCACCGAGACGACTTTTTACGTGCTGACCGTGTATTTCGGCAGCGTCGGCATCCGCCGCTTCCGCCATGCTCTCGTGGCCGGTCTTACCGCCGACTTCATCGGCATGGTGGCCGCCGTGTTCTTTGGGCGGCTGCTGTTTGCGTTTACGTGAGGCTCACACGTGCAATGAATTGGCATGCTTGCTGCGTATAGCTCCACCCCTTCGTCGCCAGCTTTCCCATGAAAACCCTCACCGCGCTGCTCCTGCTCGCCGTCGCAGTTCACGCCGCAGATCTTGTCGAACACGCGCGGGCCCATGCCGATGGCAAAGCTGCCTTCAGTTTCGATGCCAGCGCCTGGAGCGAGGCCGAGGCCACGCGCCACCTGCCGATTGGCGTGTTTGATTCTGGCATCGGCGGACTCACGGTGCTGGAGGCCCTGCTGAAGCTGGATGCTTTTCATAATGACACGCTGCAGCCCGGTGCGGATGGGGTGCCGGACTTCGCGCAGGAGCGCTTCATCTACTTTGGCGACCAGGCGAACATGCCCTATGGGAACTACTCTGCGGTGAACCGCACGGACTACCTGCGTGAGCTGATCGTGAAGGATGCGGTCTTTCTGCTGGGCCGCCGCGCGTGGCCTGCGAAGGGCGGCGAACCGAAGTATGACAAGCCGCCGGTGAAGGCCATCGTCATCGCCTGCAACACGGCGACGGCTTATGGACTTGAAGAGATCCGCAAGGCCATGGCGGCATGGAAGGTGCCGGTGATCGTGGTGGGCGTGGTGGAGGCTGGTGCTCGGGGTGTTTTGGAATCCAAGGGGACGGGTGGCATCGGTGTACTGGCCACCCTCGGCACGTGCGCGAGCAAGGTGTATCCGCGAACCATCGCCAGCACGCTGGGACGCGCAGGGCAGAGCGTGCCGGTCATCGCGCAGCAGGGCAGCGCCACGCTGGCGGGGGCCATTGAAGGAGATGCCGCGTTTCCTGATTCGGTATCGGCGTATTCTATGAAAGAGGCACGCGCTTTGGCGGAGGCTTATCGCGCGGAGAAACCCACGGCACCGCTGCAAACGATTGTGCTCGGCTGCACGCACTACCCGCTGGCCCAGGAGGAGATCGACACAGCATTCACGGCGCTGCGCCAGGAGGATGCGTTTCGTGATCTTATTTCCGAACAACGCAAGTTTGTGAATCCTGCTGAAGCGACGGCACGCGAGCTGTTTCGTGAACTGGCGCAGGCGAAGCTGCGACTGAAGTCCGGTGAGAAATGCGTCTTGGAACAAGGACAGTTTTACCTCTCCGTGCCGCGTGTTGAAGAAGTGGGCATCCAGCTCTCCGGTGATGGCAGCCTGGACAAGGACTACAAGTACTCGCGCAGCCCCGGCCACCTGGACTTTGAGGATACGAAAAACGTGCCGCTGACGACGGAGCTGATTCCGGTGAACAGCGCGAAGCTGGTGAAGGAGAGACTGCCTGCGGTGTGGAAGAGTTTGGGCAAGTGAGGTGGGCGATGTTTTTTGAGATGGCCGTGCGGATTTGATGCCACTGTTTTTTGCATGCGCCCCCGCGCATTACCTGCACCCCAAATCGAGGGATCAAGATGATCCCCCTGCGTCGGCAGGCTCTGGAGGAGAGGGATCGTCCCGATCCCTCACGCGTGCGCAGCGCCCAGCGGGAAGTGAAATCAGTGATGGCAGCGGGGCACCGGCGGTGAGTATCAATTCCCATCGGAGTAGTAGGGTTCAGGGTCACAGGTTCACTACCTATATATAGGTAGTGAACCTGTGACCCTGAACCCGCGAAGGGCCATGAGGGCCAAATGACCCCAATTTGGCCCTCGTGACCCTGACCCTGTGACATCAACGGCGGAAATATAGTCCCGTGGTTGTTCCAGCCCTCCGGGCTTGGCACAGTGTGGAGAGTGGACGGTTTCGCGGAGAGACAGCTCTCTGGCACTCCATGCGACATTGTCGGAAATGAGTTTCGCAGAATGCCGAACCTGTTGAAGCGCAAACGCTTATGCGGCGGTCCCGTGTGACGATCTTGTTGTTTGAGTAAATTCTTGGAATCGCGATGTAGGCGTGCCGCAAATCCCCCCCTCAATGCTGGCTTCGAGTCTTGCCCCCAAGACCGGAACCGCACGCGGCGTCATCCCTCATGAAAAAATCCCCCCTCACCCGGGCTTGGAAGTCCACGCCCGCGAACCGCCGCCAACTTCAAACCTGGCTCTCCTGGGGCACAGGTCTGGCACTGGTTTTATGCACCGCTGAGATCAGGGCGCAGTCATCCGTCTGGAACACTGGCTCTGACAACTGGAGCAACGCGGCCAGCTGGCTGCCGGCCATGGCGCCTGTGAGCGGCACCTCGACGGTGGTGACTTTTGGCGGGAGTTCCAGTTACACCGCGACGAATGACCTCAGTGGGACGTTTCAGTTTAACCGCCTGCTGTTCAACAACAGCGCAGGCACGGTCACACTCGCAGGTAATGCGCTCAACGTGGTCAATCCGCTCAATGGCAACACGGTGCTGCCCACGCTGGCGCTCACGGGCGCGGGGAACGCCACGATCTCTGCACCGATGACCTGGAGCGGCGAGACGACGGTGACGAACTCCGGCTCCGGCACACTGCTTTTCAATGGCAACCAGACCTACAACAACGGCACCAAGCAGACCTTCATCAACAGCGGCACCGGCACGATCACGCTGGCGGACGCGGTCGTTTTTGCCAACACCGGCGGCGTGAATGGCGGTGGCAGCGTGCTGAACCTGATCAACAACAACAGCGCGACGGGCAGTTTCAACGTGGGCAACTTTGCCAACACCATGGGGACCGCAACCAATCCATTCTACCTTAACATCGGCGGCACCGGCACCGTGCGCTTTTCCGGCAACACAGGCGGGGACCTTTTTGGTGGTGCTGCGATACTGACTGTGCAGAGCGGCGCGACGTTTGACTTCAATGGCAACGGCGAAGGCATGGGTGCCATCGCCGGTGCAGGGACCATCGCCATGACTTCAGCCGCCAGCATCACCACCTCGCTGGCGGGTTACTATGTCTTCTCCGGAAAACTGACGGGATCGGGTGCTCTGGCGGTGTCTTCTACAGGCACGGAAACACTGGTGCTCTCGGGCTCCACGAGCAACTACACCGGCACGACTTCCGTGCTGGGCGGCACCCTGATCGTCTCGGCCAATGCCCCCAGCGGCAGCGCCGGTGCATTGGGCAATGCCATCACCGGTGTGCTGGTGGGCAACACGAGCGGCGCTGTTTCAGCCAGGCTGCTGATGGACACCGAGGGAGTGACGATCGGCCGCAACATCATCCTGCAATCTGGCAACACCGGCACCGCCACGGTGGGCGGGCTCAACACTTCTGGCACGGTGACCTACAGCGGCAGCATCACGCTGGGCAGCGGCAGTGCTGCAGCCAAGGGGCTCACTCTTTACTCGGCCAGCGGCGGCACGGTGCAGATCTCCGGCAACCTGCTGCGCGCGGTCTCGGCCACGGGCACCACGGACACACTCACGGTCACCGGGGGTGGCACGGTGGTTTTGCAGGGCAGCGGCAACACCTTCACAGGCGGCACGACGGTCAGCGGCGGCACGCTGCTGCTGGACCACTCCGTGTCCAACAACGCCAAGCTCAGCAGCACGGCGGCACTGACTCTGACCGGCGGCTCGCTCAGCCTCAGTGGCAGCAGCACGGCGGCCTCCACGCAGACGGTGAATGGTCTCACACTGGGCAACAACGCCGCACCGCTGGGCGGCAGCGGGCAGATCAAGGTGACCAGTGGCACGGATCAAAACGCCACGCTCAATCTAGGTGCGATCACGCGCAACACGGGAGCCACGGTGGATTTTTCCACCGTCAACAACGGCACGGGAGTGGCCAGCATCACGACGACCACGGCAAACACTGCCAGTGGCATCCTGGGCGGTTATGCCACCTACAAGCTCGATGACTGGGCGGTGAATGACGGCGCAGGAAACATCACGGCGCTGGCGGCAGGCAGCTACACCACGTCTTTTGGCAGCGGCCTGGCCACGAGCCTGAGCGGAAGCACCGCGCTGGCCAGCG
>NZ_JBIPNG010000576.1:0-3699 GCF_044373815.1 Prosthecobacter sp.
CTGTGGAGTTCCTCGCATGAGAAAAGCGGCTACCGCAGCATGGAGGATGTCATCGTGGCGCAGGGGCTCGTCTGGAATGCGGGCACCACGCAGGGGAATCAGACGGGTGAATACACGGGGCGCGATCCGCTGACGGGTGTGGTGAAAAAGCAGTTCTTTCCCGACGTGCCGCAGGGCACCTACTGGTTCCACCACCGCTGCTACATGGCCAAGGCCACGGAGAAGTTCATCATGCCCTCCCGCACCGGCATCGAGTATGTGGACATGGAGAAGCAGCACTGGGACCTGAACCACTGGGTGCGTGGCGCCTGCCTTTACGGCGTGCTGCCTTGCAATGGACTCACCTACGCCGGGCCTCACAACTGCGCCTGCTATCCTGAAGCGAAACTGGACGGCATGGCCGCCATGGCCTCCGCGCCGCGCTATCCCATGCCGCCGCACACGCCGGACAGCGCGCGTTTGACGAAAGGCCCCGCCTATGCCGAAGCCATTGCGGAAACTCCCGCCGATGCCAAGGACTGGCCCACCTACCGCTCCGACAATGCTCGCAGCGGCTATTCGAATCAGGATTTGAGGAAGGACCTCGGCATGGCCTGGGAAGTGAAACTGACGCCACCGCTCAGCACAACGACGAGCGCCGCTGGCCTGACCTTTGTCTCTGAAGTGGACAAGCACACGCTGCATGCCTTTGATTCCGCCACGGGCAAGGAAGCCTGGCATTTCATTGCGGGTGGTCGAATGGATTCACCACCGAGCTACTGGCAGGGCAGGGTGTTCATCGGCGGCAATGACGGCAATGTGTACTGCTTGCGCGCGAAGGATGGCGCACTGGTGTGGAAGTTTCAGGGTGCTCCGGTCATGTTGAGCCACGGCGCGTGGGAGATGATGGAAAGCGTCTGGCCGGTGCACGGCAGCGTGCTGGTGGAAAACGGTCTGGTGAGCTTTGTCTCCGGCCATTCCTGTTTCCTCGATGGCGGTCTGTGGTTCTACCGCGTGGATGCGAAGACCGGCGAGATGAAGGTCAAAATCAACTACGATGACCGCGATCCTGAAACCGGTGGCGACTTGAACGACCGCCACAAGACGCTGCAGATGCCGGTCGCTTTGAACGACATCCTGAGCAGCGACGGCAAGTGGACCTTCCTGCGCACGCAGAAAATCGGGGTCGATGGCAAGCGTGTGGAAGTGGGCCCTGTGAGCGGAGACTTCGACAAGCAGGGCGGCGCGCACAAAGGCGAGGGGCAGCACCTCTTTGCACCGATGGGCTTCCTCGATGATTCCAACTTCCACCGCAGCTACTGGGTCTATGGCAAGAGCTTCGCAGGTGGACACAGCGGCTACTTCCAGGCGGGCAAGTATGCGCCTGCGGGCCGCATCCTCGTGCATGATGACAAGAATGTGTACTCCTACGGCCGCGAGGCGCAGTACTACAAGTGGACGACCACGATGGAGTACACTCTTTTCGCAACACCCAAAGCGCCGCCGGAGCAAGCGTATGACACCGAATCAGCCACCACCGAACGCACGGGCAACAGCGTGGTGCTGGACAAGGATGGCAAACCGCTCGCCGTGCAGCCGAAGGGTGAAACGCAGGTGGGTCACGCCGAAACCCTGAAGGCCCAGGCTGAAGCGAAGAAAAAAGGCAAGGGCGGCAAGAAGGGTGATGCCAAGGCTGCGGCAAAGGCCGGTGGCGCGCCGATGCCCGGCAGTGTGCAGTTCCCGAATGTCCCGGTGCTGGATCCTACGAAGACCCCGATCACCGTCGAAGCCTGGGTGCTGCCAGACAAGCCCAGCGGCACCATCATCAACCAAGGAGGACCGAAGCTGGGGGTGGGGCTCGACTTCCATGACAAGAAACCGCAGTTCCACATCCGCAGTGATTCCAAGGTGAGCAGCATCGTCTCCGCTGAGGCGCTGACCGATGGCTGGCACCACATCGCGGGTGTCCTCGCGGCCGACAAAAAGATGACGCTCTATATTGATGGCAAGCTTGTCGCCGAAGGCATGGCGGGGGAGTTGGTGGCCGGCAAACCAGCGAATCCTCTGATCGTGGGCAACGGCAATGGCGTCGCCGAAGAAAGTGCCGGTGGATACAGCGGCCTGCTGGATCAGTTCGTCGTCTATCACAAGGCACTGAGTGCCGCCGAGGTGCAGCAGCGCTTCGAGCAGCCGGAAGTGAAGCCGACGGATGCCGTGCTGGTCTGCAACTTCGACAATGGTGACTCCCGCGACAGCTCTGGCAATGAGGTGCATGGCGTGGGGGCCGGGGTGGAATCCGGCAAAGGCAAGGTAGGCGGTGCCCTTTGGTTCAAAGGCGGTGCCGAAGGCGGGAAGGGCGGCAAAGGCAGCGGCAGCTTTGTGAAACACACCTGGGATCGCTTTGTCCCCATCGTGGCCCGCAGCATGGCGCTGGCGGGCAAAACGGTGCTCGTCAGCGGTGCGCCGGATACGATTGACGAGGAGTATGCTTTTGAACGTCTCGCCGCCAAGGACCCCGCGATCCTGCAGGAACTCAAAGAGCAGGACGAAGCACTGGATGGCAAACGCGGCGCCAAGATGTGGGCCGTGAACACCGAGACTGGTGAGCAGAGCGCGGGGCTTGAGCTGACGAGCCCTGCAGTGTGGGATGGCATCACCGTCGCCCAGGGACGTGTGTATGTGAGTACGATGGACGGCAGGCTGCAGTGCTTTGGGAAATAGCGCCATGCGACTCGCCACCCTCATCATCGCCATTTGCACGAGTGGTGCCTGTGCCTGCACCATTCCGGTCTTCCGCTTTGCGCTGGACCGCTGGGAGGCGGACAAGTTCCATCTAGTGATGCCTGCCGCCGTCTCGCAAACGCCGGAGGTGCAGGATTTGCTGCGCCCCTTGCGAGCCAATGGCAAGGCCAACCTCGACTTCTCCACCTCCAAGGACCCAGCGCAGCAGGACACCGTCCTGCGCTATTCGAAGGAGAGCGACAAGCAGGTCTGGTCGGGCAAGCTGGACGCGGCCACGCTCAGTGCCGTGCTGGATTCTCCGGCGCGCAAGAAGCTCGTGCAGCTGCTGCTGGCGGGGGATTCGGTCATCTGGGTGATCGCTGACAGCGGATCGCCGGTGGATGTGCTGGAGGTGGAGCGGATCGAGAAACGGCTCAAATTCCTGGAGCAGGTGGCGTCGCTGCCGATTCAGGACCCGAACGACCCCGACAGCCAGCTTGGCCCCGGGCCCCCATTGAGGCTTAAGTTCAGCACCCTCAGGCTGCGGCGCGATGATCCTGCCGAGGCCATGCTGCTGCACATGCTTGCCGGACCGAGGGGAACCTTTAATCCCATAGCCACCAGCTTTGCTGGAGCGGTCTTTGGCCGGGGCAGGGTGCTGGGAGCTTGGCCGCTGGACATTCTGGATGACGCCTCGCTGGAAGATGCCTGCATGTTTCTCGTAGGCCGTTGCGGATGCCGGTTGAAAAACGAAAGCCCCGGCTGGGACATCCTGCTCAATCTTGAATGGGAAAAGGCGCTGCCAGCAGCGGCCACCAGCGAGGCCAAGCCTGCGGGATCTGAAGCGCCCAGCCCTCCGACTCCGACCATCCCGGAGTTCAAACCCGTTGCGGTTCCTGAGTTGGTGACGATTCTGCCCGAGCTTGAAAAGCCTGCTGAAAGCCGCAAAGGCCGACTGATTGCAGGTTTGTCAGCGGGACTGGCTCTGCTGGTACTGAT
>NZ_JBIPNG010000577.1:0-3666 GCF_044373815.1 Prosthecobacter sp.
ACGCCGGCGTGCATGATGAAAAACAAAAAGAAACGCGGGTCTGGAAACTCATAGATCAGCGCGGGCGTCAGCAGCCCCTGAAGGGTGCCTGCGATGCCAAAGAAATACACCACCTCGCAAAAAAACGAGCGGCGCGTCCAGAGCGCGATGCCCGCTGCCAGGGTGGCAATGTCACAGTACTGCAGGGGAAGCGCCGTGTACACACTGAGCGAGCCGTAAAGAGCATGCACTCCCAGACCGACGGGATACAAGGTCAGCAGCATGCCGCCCAGTGCCCGCTGCGAGAGCACCGCCCAGCGGGTGCGGGAGAGCAGCAGCATCACGATGAACACGGCCAGCGTGATGACGAGCACCGCCTTGTGGGATGGGCCGTATGGATGAAAGGCGGGAGGCATGGCCCGCATCATACGCGGATGTTGCGGAAGTCAGTCGGTTTGTGGCATGTTGCGGGCATGTTACGCTCCAATCGTTCTGCGACCCGCTCCACGAAACAGCTTAGCGGAGGTTGTGCTGTGCTGTTTGGTCTGCCCTTTATCCTAGCCGGCCTTGCCGTCGGTGTGTTTCTCTATTTTCCGGCGATCAGTTCGTGGTGGTCCTCGCGCAACTGGGTGGAAGTGCCGTGCTGGATTGAGACTGCGGAGCTCAAGGCCTCGCGTGGCAGCAAAGGTGGTACGACTTACCGTGCTGAGGCCAGTTATCGCTATGAGTTCGACCGGCGCAGCTACCATGGCGATGAGGTGAGTTTCTTCAGTGGCTCCGACAACATGGGGGATTTTCAGGAGCGGGCTTTTCAGCAGCTGCAGTCGGTGAAGGGCAAAAAGCGGCCGTTTCGCTGCTTTGTAAATCCATCCAAGCCGGAACAGGCCGTGCTGTTTCGCGATCTCCGCTGGGGTCTGCTGCTCTTGATGTCGATTTTCCCGACGCTCTTCCCGCTGGCAGGCTGTCTTGTTTCTATCGGTGGCTGGCGGCAGTCGCGCAAAGCGGGCTTGAGCCAAAAGCTGGCAGCGCAGCATCCCGGTGAACCATGGCGATGGAGGTCGGAATGGGAGGGGGATACGATTCACGCCACAAAGGACGGGCTGCCCTTCATTCTCGGAGTCGCTGGCTGGATTCTGGTGGTGCAGCTGCCGCTGTCGCTGGCGGTGATTTTGGGTGGAGAGATTGCGAAGTCAGGACTGGCCACACTCGCGTTGCTGCCCGCAATGCTTGCTTTGATTCCACTCTTCTTTGCCTGGAAGCGGGTGAAATCGCGCCTGGCCTTCGGGCATCCGTCTTTGCAGGTCAAGCAGTTGCCGGCAAGAACAGGATCGACACTGGCAGGCGATCTGCGATTTGACCGGGTGCTTTCGCCCGTGAGCACGATTTCGGTCCGAGTGCTCTGCCAGCGGCATATCACGCGACGCAGCGGTGACTCGCGGACGACGGCCAAGGAAACAATCTGGGAACACACGGAGACGCTGTCTGCCGCCGAGGCACGGCGTGACGTCAGCGGCATGACACTGCCGCTGCACATTGAGATTCCGCGCGGACTGCCATCTTCTGTCGTGGATGAAGCCTCTATCGTGACGACCGATGGCGAGCAGCATGTGTGGACTCTGGAGGTCAGCTCCTCCCAAGGCGGCAAGCCAGCTGTCCTTCCGCTGCCGGTGTTTGCTGCCACAGGCGAGGCCCTGACAGAAAAATCCGTCACGAATCATCCAGCAGAGGTCGTCGCTTTGAGCACGGAGGATCTCGGCTCTCGATTGCAGGCACGTGGCATAAGGGCGGAATTTGATTCGAGTGGCATCCCGGTACTCCTCGACTGCCCGGCGGGGAGGAACCGCTTCATGAGCGTGTTCCTGCTGCTGTTTGGCAGCGTGTGGTTCGCGGCGTTTTTGTTTATGGTGTATCAGGGTGCTCCTCTGATTTTCAGGCTCGTCTGGGGCATCACCTCACCGCTGATTCTTGGTGGCGGTTTGTGGACATTGTTGCACAGCCGCCAGGTCGAAATCACGACTGGCGAATTACGCATCCTGAACCGGATCGGGCCTTTTTATTCATGGCAGGAGACCTTCGAGCCGCGCCATTTTACCGGCTTCGCCCACGACACCAACATGCAATTCGGCAACCAGTTCTACTACCGCGTGCGCGGAGAGACGATCTTTGATCAAAAGAAAACCCTGATCGACGGCATCACCGAATCTGTCACGGCGGAAACGCTGGCGAAGCGGCTTGATGAATGGCGGAAGCAGAATGATCCTCCGCGCCGAGCTTAGCCTCCATCCCGCAATGCCACGGCAGGGTCCACACGCGCGGCGAACCATGAAGGAACCAGCGCGGCCATGAGGCAGAGGGCGACCGCCGTGGTGCAGATGATGAGGAGATCGCTGAGGCTGGTATGGGCGGGGATGCTGGAGAGGAAGTAGATGTCCTGCGGGAAGATGTCGCGGCCGGTGATGGCGGAGATTTGATCTCGGATCCAATTGCGAATGCTAAGGACGAAGAAGCCGCCTGCGAGTCCGGCCACGACGCCGACGAGGGCCACGATGCCCGCCTGCGAGACAAAGATGGCGATGATCTGCCACGCACGTGTGCCCAGAGCGGTGAGAATGCCGATCTCGCGGCGCTTTTTCACCGTGACGGTGATGGTGGTGTTCATCACGCAGATGGCGGCGACAAGCATGATGAAGAG
Organism: Prosthecobacter sp.; assembly: GCF_044373815.1. Lineage (GTDB taxonomy): Bacteria > Verrucomicrobiota > Verrucomicrobiia > Verrucomicrobiales > Verrucomicrobiaceae > Prosthecobacter. The sequence goes on from NZ_JBIPNG010000577.1 coordinate 2,672, forward strand.
CAGCAGGAACCACATCATGGTGCGCTGGTTCTCGACGGACTCCAGCATCATGCCGTGCTCCTGCTCCCAGGTGCGGTAGCCCCAGCTTTCCGGCAGCGCACCGGACTGGTACATCGTGGTCATGACACGATCGGCGTTGTCCGGATCCTTCAGCTCCAGCTCGATGCCGCTGATGTCACTGTCGAGGTTGAAGAACTCCTGCGCGACATGCAGCGGCACGTAGCCACGCTTTCCGGCGGTGTCTTCACGCAGCGTGGCTATGAGTGTGAGGTCCTTTGACAGGATAGTGACGTCGTCGAGGGCTGCGGCGCGCTTTTTCTGGTCTTCGTTTTCGGGGATCTCACGGTACTTTTGGATGAACTGGTTCACGCTTTCTGCGGCGTGCACGACGAGCGTGTCGCCTACTTTTGCGCCGATCTCCTTCGCGAATTTGTCACTGAGAACAATGGTGTCGTCCCTGAGATCGAATTTCCCTTGTCGGTACACGGCCTTACCTTTTTCGTTGATGGTTTTAGTGTCACCCAACGCATCCGTTTTGATGTGCTTCTTGAGCTTTTGCAGCAGCGCGTTGTCTTGGTCATCGGTCATGCCGATGACGCTGACACCCTGAAGATTGGAGTCATTTTCAACGACGAGGATGCCGAGGTGACCTTCCCTTGTTCTGTCTGCCACGGGCACAGCAGAAACAACTTCAGGACGCTGGGCGAGGCTTTTCTGAAGCTCGCGCCAATCGACGGGTTTCGGACCGCCGGGTTCGCCTTCCAGCGCACCCAAAGGCTCCACCATGGCATGCGGCTCAAAGCCGATGAGCATCTGCCGGTACTCACGCTGCCAGCCGCTGAACACGGACATCACAAAGACCAGCACGCCGACGCCGAGCATGACTCCGAGCATCGAAATCACGGTGATGACCGAGATGAACGAGCGCGTGGGCCGCAGGTAGCGCAGGGCGAGGAAGAGGGGGGCGCTGGTCATGAGAGGGCTTTTAAATCGTT
>NZ_JBIPNG010000170.1:0-12465 GCF_044373815.1 Prosthecobacter sp.
ACTCACCGGAGAGCCATCCCTCATTCGCATCAAGGCGCTGGATCATCATGGCAAACCCACAGCGGCGACGGTGAAGGTCACGCTCTCGCGTCTCGACAATCAACCGCAGAACCCGGTGCTCTCCGGACTGCCCGGGCTGGTGTACATTCCCACCGCCAGCACACCGGCACGCATCGCGGAGTTCACCGTGCAGACAGATGCCAAGACGGGGATAGGCAGCTCCGATGTGGTGGTGCAGTCCGCGATGCGTCATCAACTCCTGGCGCAAACCACCGATGCTCGTGGCAACGTCGTCGAGAGCACAGCTCACTTCGATGTCTCTGGCCCCGAGGATACGACGAAGCTGCTCCTGTTCAGCGAACAAACCGAAGTCAACGAAGGCAGCACGCTCAAAGTCGATGCCCACAGCCGCGTCCCCGCACCGCTGGCGCTCGTCACCCTCGCAGGTGAAGACATGATCGAGCACCGGATCATCAAACTGGGCATCGGTCACAATGAACTGCCCGTCGCCGTCGCCGCCGCGCACTGGCCTCAGTTTGAGGTCAGCGTCTCCTTTCTTGATGGCGACAAACTGCACAGTGCGCATAGCGGCTTTGTGGTGAAGCGCCCGCTCAAGATCGAGATCCAAACACCAGCCCAGCCCGTCAAACCCGGTGAGGCCGTCGAGATCACGCTCACCACCACCGACGCGAATGGCAAACCTGTGTCCGCAGAGCTCAGCCTCGCACTAGCCAGCGCGGCGTTGTTTGCGCAATACTCCGACGACACCGAAGACATCGACGAATATTTTCACGGCAGCCTGCGTCGTTACAACAGCCTGCGCATCGGCAGCAACGCGAGCTTCCAGCACCGCGCTTCTTCCCAGCTCCTCACCAAGGATGAATCTGGCAATGTCATCGCCATTGCAGACGGCGCGCAGTCCCACATCGACCTGCTTCGTCAGATGGAGCAAAGGGAACAGAGCGTGTGGTACGAGCAGGCGGCTTTACAGCAGCGGTTACGATCAGGCCCTGTGAACATGAACGGATTTTCCAACCTGGCCGAAAATGTTGGGTCACAAGGAGGGCGATCACTGAACTTCAGCAGCGGCGGCATGCTTGTAGCCAACGGCAGCTCTTTAGTGCTCGGTGGATCGAGCTCGAACACCCTCAGCGTGCAAGGATCCGGCATAGTCACTGGCACCATGGGAGGCGCAATGATCGACAACCTGTCTGCCATCAACACCCCCACTTCGCCGACGTCTTACTCAATGACAGGGGCTGCTCCATTTCCATACGGAGGTGGCCCGATAACGGCCGGAAATCGATCCGGAGGTTATAGCATTAACAACGACAGCATTGATATGATACTCGGCTCAGGCTTCCCGAGCGCAGGTGGACAAACCAATGGCCAGCCCTATGCGCCAGACGCGCAGTGGCACTGCCCGCTTGTGACCGATGCCTCCGGCAAAGTGAAAGTGACTTTGACGGCACCGGCCAAGGCGGGCGTATGGCGTTTGTCGAGCCGTGGCTGCACGGTGACGACGAGCGTAGGACAGGCCGAGGAGGAGATGACGACAAAGTCGGAGTTCATGGCGGAAGTGCGGATGCCGGCCACTCTTGTTTCAGGAGACACCTTCACACCACGCCTGCTTCTGCACGGTGCACCCGAAAACGAGACGACCGCTCAGGCCAGCTTTGAGACCGCAGGTGTCCCGAAAGAGCAAACGCGCTCCGCAACTCTCAACCCCCAAGGCTCCACTGAAGTGGTGTTTGATCCCGTGGAAGTCCCTGAGCTGCCGGGCCTGAGCGTCTCCTCGGCCTCAATCAAGACGGCAAAGGACACCCGCGCTATGCCGTCAAACTTCATGGTGCTGCCATTCGGTGAAACAACCACCAGTCATGCGCTGAAGGTCGTTTCGGCTCCTGGTGAAACAGCCTTCACCGCCGTTCCTTCCCAGCAGCTTCTGCTGTCTGCTTTCTCCTCGCCTCTGACGCTGCTGCAATCCATGGGGCACTCTTCACAGACGGCTGCCAGCAGACTGCTGAGCCATGTGTCGGCGGCACGTGCTGGCAAACCTGCGGATGAAAGCCCGATCCGCCTGCTCATCGCTGAGCTCCAGATCACTCAGCAGGATGGCGGATGGACATGGCAGGATGTCAAATGGCAGCGTGACAGCGTGGTGACGAGTCTTGGCCTGTGGGCGCTGGTGGAGGCAAAAGCGCTCGGCTTTGATGTCGAGGACAGCTCGATCAAAGCAGCAACCGCTTATTTGAAGAAGGCGCTAGCGATCATTCCACCGGATGAGCCGGACAAAGCAGCCATCATTCTGCACGCTCTGGCTTGCGTGAATGAGGCGGACTTCTCCGTGGCCAATCGTATGTATCGCGACCGCGTGAAGCTGAATGACCCAGCGCTCGCATGGCTGGCAGCCGCCTTTCAGCGCATGAACCGAATCGAGGAAGCGAAGGAACTGCTCAAGGCCCTCGAAGCAAAACCCGCCTGGACCGGCAGCAAAACCACCTCCCGGCTGAGCAGCAAAGACGACACGACTGCCATTCTGCTTTACGCCGCAGCGAAGACCCAGCCCGGCTCCGCTTTGGCGAAGAAGGCGGCGGATGCGCTGCAGAAGCAGCTTGGCGTTTCACTGGGAGCTGACTCTGCCCTCCAGGGACTTTGGACAGCGGCGCTGGCGGATCATTTCATCAGCAGCGGCATGCACCTGACTCCTCAGGCTGAGGAACTGAAGCTGACGCTGAATGGTGAGCAGCAGACAGCCGGCAATGGCGGAGTCATTCGCATCCCCACCCCCAAGGCAGGCGCGGACGGCAAGTTCAATGTCAGCGTGAGCTACAAGACCGACAAGGCCACGCCCATCATCATCGCGACCTTCGTCAACGAGAAGGCCATTGATCCGAAATCTGCCACGGTGGGTTCATTGCCAACAGTGGCCAAGCGTGCATGGCTGCATGAAGGCCTGCGGCATCATGACAAGCCCTTGGAAGCGGAGAGCAGCTCGCCGGTGAACGTGGCGGCGCATGGGCAGCGCCTGCGCGTGCGGTTGGAATTGAAGGCACCCAAGCAGGCACAGAATGGCTACGTCATCATTGATGAACCACTGCCAGGCGGCTGCATGTTTGTTCCCGGTTCGCTGGAGGCAGAGCATGCCCGTTTGGAGCAGCTTCCGGGCATGCTGCGACTGTGGTTTATCCCGGGCACTTTCACCGCAGATACGCAGATCAGCTATGAGCTGATGGCCTTACCCCCTGGCAGCTACCGCATCGCGCCCACACGCGTGCGTGATGCCTGCCAGCACGAACGCTTCAACGCCGGACCCGATGGAAAGCTGACCATTCTCGCCCCGGGCCAGCCATCCACCGACCCGTATGTGATGAACGGCTTCGAGCATCTGGAACTGGCGGAGCTTCTGTTTGATGAAGGCGAGCTGGAAGCAGCGCGCACACACCTTGAACTCCTGCGCAATGATGCCGAGGCGATGAAATACCACGAACGCGACATCGCGCGCATGCTGCTCTGGATTCACACCTCACGCGAGGGCATGGACGCCAAGCAGATCGTGGAGTTGTTCGAAGCCCTGAGCGAGCGGCATCCGGACATTGTCATTCCCTTCGACAAGATTCTGAAAGTGGCCGCCGCCTACCGGCAGATGGGAGAATTTGAACGCGCCTGGCTGGTCTATCGTGCCACCATGGAGAGCAGCTTTGTCAGTGATGCGGGTGTGAGCGCGGCGCTGGAAACCGCGGGAGATTTCCCCGGCAGCGCAGAGCATCAGATCGGCCTGTGGATGGAATACCCGGACGGTGCAGACAGCCTGCTGGCCTTCTTCAGTCTGGCGCAGCGCTTTCAAGAATTTGCCGCCAATCCCACCAACATGCCGCTGCGCCCAGGGGCTGCAAAGTGGACAAAGAACCAGCTACTGGAGCGCAGCCGTGATCTGCTGCGTCGCGTCCTGCCCCTCTATGCCAAGGACGATCTGGCGGACGATGCGGCCTTCAGCCTGGCCAATGTGTTCTTTGATCTCAAGTACTACAAGAGCGTGGTGCAGACGGCTGGGAATGCCGCGACGACGTTCACGAAAAGCAGCTTCCTGAACAATTTCCACTACATGACGGCGCTGGGCCGATTCTGGCAGTATCAGTTTCACGAAGCCCTCGCTGCCGCCGCACCGGTGGCCGCAGGCAGCAGCGACGACGCGCCAAATGCGCGCTACATCACCGCGCAGATCCATCACGCGCAGGGCAAGTTTGCCGAGGCGGTGCGCTGGTATGAAAAAGTGAAGGACGACTTTGATGATGCCCGCGAGTCCATCACCATGCTGCAGGAGAAAGCGGTGAAGCTTCCCTTTGCCACGCGGACAAAGCCCGGCGAACCGGTGAAGATCGAGCTGGAGCACCGCAATGTGAAAGAGGCTGCGCTGCTGATCTACCGGGTGGATTTGATGAAGCTGCAGGAGCGGCAGAAAGATCTCAATAGCGTCGGCAGCGTGAATCTCTCCGGAATCACCCCGCAGGCGGAGATGAAGGTGCCTTTGGGAGATGGCATGGATTACGCCTGGAATAAGCGCAGCATCGAACTGCCGCTGAAGGAGGAAGGCGCCTACCTCGTGATCTGCCGTGGCGACTCCCAGATGACCAGCAGCCTCGTCCTGATCACCACTCTGGACATGGAGGTGCACGAGGACGCCGAGAACGGGGCCGTGCGCGTGCAGGTGCGCGACACCGTGCGCAATGCCTACGTGGCCGATGCCGACATCGCCGCCTACGACACCAGCGGCGCCGCACAGCCGCAGAAGGGCCGCACTGATCCACGCGGAGCCTTCAATGCTTCCGGCATCCATGGGCAGGCCATCGTCGTTGTGAAGCAGGGTGACTCCCGCTACGCGGTCTTTCGCAGCAGCGGCAACCTGATGCCCGTCTCGTTTGCTGCGCAGAGTCCTCAGCCCGCACCGCCGCCAACCGTATCTGGCATGGCCAACCGGGAAATTGCCAGACGGGCACAAGGCAAACCCGAGGGCAAGGACGCGTACCTCTTCAACGTGCGTGGCAAACTCAACCTCAACAATTCAGACAACCGCGCCGCCTGGTCTGAGAAGCTCAAAAACGAAGGCAAGGGCGTCAAGGCGGAGAAGGCCTTCAAGAAATAAGCAGTTCTCCCCATTGCATGCTCATCATCCTGAGGTCAGTTTCACTCATGCACAGCCACTGGCATTCTTTTCTCTGCGTTCTGGTCCTCGCATCCTGCGCCACGCCTCCCGATTCGGAAACCAAGCCGATGGGTGAGAATGTGCTGAGCAAGGAGGCGATCCATGCCGCCAAGACCGGCCCCGTCGATTTCACGGCGCATGTGAAGCCGGTGCTGGAGGCCAAATGTGTGATGTGCCACAACCGCGAGGCGCTGCCCGGCCATGGGAGTCTCGAAAACCGCAAGGAGGCGGTTCGCTCTGGGGCGCTGGGTGCCTACATCGTGCCGGGGCATCCGGAGAGCAGCCTGCTCGTGGCAAATGTGAAGACCGCCCATCAACACGCCAGTGTCATGCCGGCTGTGGGTGAACGTTTGACGAAAGATGAATACGCGATCCTCACGAAGTGGGTCAAGGAAGGCGCGCAGTGGCCTGCGGGCAAAGCAGGAACGCTGAAGATCATTCGGTAATCAGAATTTCCGATCCCGGGCATTCGCAATTCGTCTTGGCCCCTTGGAATGGTCATGCTCTACTGGCCGCATGGCAGACCACCGCGCCCTCATTTCGAATCCCGCAGATTTGCAGCCCTCCACCGCCTGGAACGAGACGGTCTGGGCTTACACCAGCGAGGAGGAACTCGTCGATCACACCACGAAGGCCCGCCTCTGCGTGGCCACGCTACTACCCTTCAAGGACAAGAAGCCTGACTGGGATGGCTTCACCAAAAGCGTGCGCTGGATGCAGCAATGCGCGGCGCATTACGGCGTGGAGATGGTCTTCGTGCTCAATGCAGACACGGGGTACATCTTTGACCTCAGCAATGAATTGTATGCCGAAGTGCTGAAGCGCTTCCGCGCGGAATTTCCCGAGCAGCGTTTCATCGCGGGCGTGACGGCACGCGGTGCGGAGAACGACACCGCATTCAAAGCGGAGCGCTACTGGCCGCTGCTCGACATCGCGCAGGAGCATGACAACTGCGAGATGATGATCATGACCAGCAAGCTGCTCAACACGCTGGAGAACGAGCCGCGCCGAGACGCCTACTTCCAGATCGCCGAGCACCTCATCCGCCCCGGCCTGGCGCATGCGCTGGAGCCTTCCTTTGTGCCATGGGCCACGCCGTTTGATCCGTGGCTGTTCCATGAGATCGCGCTGCATCCGACCTACGTGGGCGGCAAGGTCAGCACGCTGGACGAGCCTCACTTCCATTACTGGGCGGCCATGTGCAAAGGACTGAACCTCCCCTTCTCCCCGCACAGCGGTGATGACTACGGCATCTCCACCGCCATCAAGCTCGGCCTGCCGCTGCTCATCGGTGCCGGCGTCAGCGCCTGCCCGCTCATCTGCGCTGCCCGCGACATGTGGCTGCTCGACAGCGTGGCCGACAAGAAATTCAAGACCGGCACCGGCCGCTTTGACACGCGTGTCTATAAACTCTTCGAAGCCTTCCAGTCCTTCGAAGACCTCGTCTTTCGCCTCGATGACCGCATGAGCGCCTCGCCCTACAAGCACAGCACGGCACATGTGCTGCACCAACTCGGACTCATTGAATCCCCTGAAGCACACCCGGACTGCAAAGACTTGCGCGGTGCCGATGAAGCGCAGCGAATGACCGAGGCGATGCGTAGGCCGAGGCGTTTGGCACAGAAGCTGGGGATTCCTTATTTTGGTTCCTGAACCGAAGGGCTGACAGAGTCGATAGCAAAAGGATCTTTAGTCGGCTCCAGAACGAGGTCTTCGACATCTGGGATAAAGGGAAAAAAAGGATCGCTCCTCATTAATGACTCGTTGGGGAGCTCAAGCCACCACTGAGTGTACCGTTGAAAGGGCGGCCCCAAAAATGGGTATTCAAAGAGAGGCCGTAAAGGACTGTACATGGTCACTATAGACTTCATGAGTCGAGGGTGCCGCCAGCTCCATTGCGTGACATCCAAAAGATAAAACACAGGTCCGACGCTCAACACATACAACAAAGGCAGGGCCACGAGAATCGCGGCACTTGCGGCTGCCTTGGAGCTTCTTCGGGTACGTTCGTCGTTCATCGCAGGTCATCCTAACAAGAGGAAATCGCCGCTCATCGAAGTTCATGTTAGATCGGTTTCTTCATCGGAGGCAAGCTTTGAAGCGAAAGCCCTCGCACATCGCATCAGCTTTTGGAGTGAGGGGGGCTCAGGTCCAGCCTCTTCGCACCCACCACCCCACGTAATTCTCAATCGGTTCCTTCAAAGAGGTATGTTGGTGCAGCCAAAACATCGGCGCATAAAAGGCTTGGGCAGCATCCTCCATCGGTTTCAAGGTGGGATATTTGCTGAAAAAGAAGGCCGCCGGCCCCATGCTAAGCGCATAGAGCAGCGGCAGCGCCACCAAGAGCGCCACAATGCCCGACGAATTAGAGCTCTGTCGTGGTCTGTCTGCGTCGTCTTCCATGGCTGGGGCAATGAATTCACTCCTCGCCCAAAATCGCTTCCATCATCCGCAGCGCTTCACGATTCGGCTTCACATCATGCACGCGCACAATGCGTGCCCCATGCTCGCGGGCGTAGGCGCTGAGGGCGATGGTGGGCCAGAAGCGGTCTTCCATGGCTTCGGAGTGCATGACGCGGGCGATGGTCGATTTGCGAGAAATGCCCACAAGCAGCGGACGCAGTGAGCAGAGCTGGGGCAACTCGCGCATGAGGGTGAGGTTGTGCTCCAGAGTTTTGCCGAAACCAAAGCCAGGATCGAGCACGATGCGCTCGGGCTCGATGCCTTCGTTTTGGAGAACGCGCAGGCGGTTTTCAAAGTAGTCCGACACGGCAGCGACGACATCGTCGTACTGCGGATGAGCCTGCATGGTCTGCGGTGTGCCGGTCATGTGCATGACAACAAGGCCCGCCTTGGATTCCGCTGCGACGCGCGGCATGGCGGCATCGCCACGCAGGCCGGTCACATCGTTGATGATGTCGGCCCCGGCATCCAACGCGGCACGGGCGACGGAGGCCTTCATGGTGTCGATGGAGATGAGCGCCTTAGTCTGTGAGCGCACTGCGCGGATCACGGGCAGCACGCGGTGCAGTTCCTCGGCTTCGCTCACAGGCTCGGCCCCGGGTCGGGTGGATTCGCCGCCGATGTCCAAAATGTCCGCGCCTTCCGCCAGCAGCGTGAAGGCATGCTCCACGGCACGGCCGGGATCATTGAAGCGGCCGCCGTCCGAAAAACTGTCGGGTGTGACATTCACAATGCCCATGATGAGACCGCGATGGGTGAGATCGAGGTCGTGATTGCCAAATCGCCAGCGGAACATGGGTGGTGGGGGCGGCTCAGCCCGGTGCCGGGTATGTTGAGTTGGAACGGGTTTCCGCCAAGCAGAAAAGTGCGAGGAAAAACAGCCCGTGATATTGCCCGCACCGTTTTCCCGCTGCATGGTTTGATGATGAAGCTCAACCCGGCCACCCTGCTGATCATCCTCCTCGCGCTCGGAGGTGCGGCGGCGTTGTTTCTGACGGGAGCCAAACCGGAAGCACCGCAAGCGATCAGCGCCACCCCGCAGGTGGCCGCCGTGAAACCGGATGCGGCCCCGATCGACGTCACCAACAAGGCGGTGGAAGATCTCAAGAAGCAGATCGTGCTGCTGGAAGGCCAGATCGAATATCTCCAGGGCCAGAATGACGCCCTGAAGGATGAGAATGCGCAGATGATTCAGAAACTCGGCATGCTGGGCATGAAGGACGCGCCGAAGATGACGCCGAAGGATGATGATGTGGCACCTGACTTTGTGGGCATGGGCTTGGAGATGATGAAAATGCGCAAGCTGCATGCGCTGCCTCTGGTGACGACGGCGGTCAGCCAGGAGGAAGTGGAAAAAGTCATTCTGGCCTGGCTCAAACGCCAGCAGCCAAATGAAGAGGGAAAGAAACTTGCGCGCGGACTCGCAGCGCTGGGCTGGATTCCTGAAGCGATTGATCCCCTGCCGATGCGCGCTGCACTGCTGGCCCGTCAGCTCGGCGGCTGGTATGACGATGAGTCGGAGACCATGTACACGATTGAAGCCTCCACGGCTTCCGGCCCTGCAGTGACTTCGAACGAGCCGCTGGGGATCGCCTTCGGGCAGCTATTGCGCGAATACGGAAGCATTTTGTTTCAGCCGCAGCATGGCCCCTTGAAGACCGACATGCGGCTGGCGCGGGATTCATTGATCGCAGGAGATGCGGCGCTCACGCGTTTCCTGCACTCACTGCAAAACCCGGCTTCCGAACTGAAGGATGATCTGCCTGCGGAAGACCCGGATCATCCGATCAACCAGGTGCCCATGCCGGCCTACCTGCGGGAGCTGGCGCTGTTCCCTTTCAATCGGGGTTTTGATTTTGCCCAGACCCTGCACAGCGCCGGCAGTTTCCCTCAGCTCAATGCCGCCTACAGCCGACCGCCCATCAGCACGGCGGAGGTCATTGATCCGGAAATGTATCTCGATCCCGAGCGGCCGGCTCCGGTGGAAATCCAACTGGGGGAAGTGAAGCTCAAGGGCGTGCTGCCGTATCTCGATGACTGCCTTGGCAAATTCGCCTGCGTCACAGCCCTGCGCACCTACAACACCGATGAAGACGCGGCCCTCGGCGCACGCGGCCTTGTGGCAGATCGCCTGCTGGCATGGGCAGCGGATGGCGGTGCCAAACGCGACCACGCTGCATGGCAAACGCTCTTCATGGACAAGTCCTCCGCCGATGCCTTTTACAAGGCGATGCTCAACTCCTTGAAGCAGCGCTACGAAACCAAGGGTGAAAGCGAATTCACCGCGCAGGGCCGGTTTGTCTGCCTGCTTCGCAATCGCAGCGACGCGGGCGTGGTGTTGATTGAAGCGGCAAACGAAGATATCAGGACCGCATTGAAACTTTTGATGAAGTGATGACCGCAAAAAATGTTCTCTATTCAGGCCGCGTCCAGGGCGTGGGCTTTCGCTACAGCACGAAGCGCATCGCCTCGGGCTTTGACGTGACCGGCTGGGTCAAAAATCTGCCCGACGGCCGCGTGGAGTTGCAGGCGCAGGCGTTGGAAGCCGAAGAACTGGAGGCCTTCCTCGAAGACATCCAGCAGAGCAGCCTGGGCTCACACATCAAGCAGCGTGAGGTCAAAGCCATCGCTGCAGAGCCAAACTTGCGTGGATTCAGCATTCTACGTGATTAACCTGTCCCAACCCGTATGAGCGCCACGCCCGCCGTTTCAGTCAACCATCTGACCAAGGTCTTCAAAGGCCACCTTGGCAAAGGCGCCTTCCGCGCCGTGCATGATGTGTCATTCACGGTGGAGGCAGGTGAAGTCTACGGCCTCATCGGGCCGAATGGATCCGGCAAATCCACCACGATGAAGGCCATCCTGGGCCTGCTCAATGCGACGGAAGGCGACACCAGCATCTTTGGCATCCCGAGCACGGAAGTGGCCAGCCGCCGCAGCGTGGGCTTCCTGCCGGAGAATCCGTATTTCTACAAGCACCTGACCGGACGCGAGACCCTGCACTTCTACGGCAAGCTCTGCGGCATGAGCGGGGATGAATTGAAATCCCGTGCCGAGGAAATGCTGGCGCTGACCGGGCTGGAAGATGCGGCGACGCGACGCGTGGGCGGTTATTCCAAAGGCATGCTGCAGCGCCTCGGCCTGGCGCAGGCCCTGATCCATGAGCCGCAACTGCTCGTTTTGGATGAACCCACCGCCGGTGTGGACCCCTCCGGCTCGCGCATCATCCGGGATCTGATCATCGAGTTCCGCACCCGTGGCATCACGGTGCTGGTGACCTCACACCTGCTGGAGCAAATGCAGGAGGTGTGCGACCGCGTGGGCATCATGGCGCACGGGCGCATGGTGCGCGAAGGACGGCTGGACGAGCTGATCGCGGTGGAAAATCAAACCGAGCTGGTTCTTGAGAACGCCTCCCCTGACCTGCTGGCCAAGATTGACGCCCTAGTGAAGGCCGAAGGCGGCGGCACACGCCTGCTGCGCAGCGGGCACCCGCGCACGACGCTGGAACGCCTGTTCATCGAAGCAACCAACGAACCGAAAAAACCATGAGCCAAGCCTCCCCAAGTTCTGCCGCCGCCTCCGTGGCTCCGGTGCGCTTCTCCCCCAAGCGCGTGTGGACACTGGCCTATGCGACGATGACACAGCTGATGCGGATGAAGATCCTGCCCTTCCTGCTGCTGTTTTGCGCACTGGTGGCGGCCATGGGCTTTGGCTTTTCCACCATCAATCCCGAGCAGCAGCTCAGCCAGTTCAAGACCATGTCTCTGGGTGTGCTGCAGGTGTTCAGCATCGTCTTCGGCATTGTGGCCACCGCCCTGCTGCTGCCGAAAGACCTGGAGGACCGCACTCTCTACACGATCCTGTCAAAGCCGGTGCCGCGCTTTGACTACCTGCTCGGCAAGCTGCTCGGAGTGCTGATGCTCATCGCCTCTGGCCTCGTCATCATTGATGCCGTGCTGAGTCTGATCTTGTGGTTGCAGCAGTCCATGCTGTTCGCCTCCGCCGTGTCCCAGCTGCATTCGGAAAACCAGGATTCGCCCGAGGCGGTGGCGCAGATCCGCGAAATCGTGGCCAGACAAGGGCTCACCTGGAACCTGCACTGGGCAGTGTGGGCCATCTTTCTGAAGGCCGCCGTGGTGACCACCGTGGCCCTGCTGCTTTCCTGCATCGCGAGTTCGACGCTGTTCACCATCGTCATCACCTTTTGCATCACCATCATCGGCCATGGCCATGCGATGATCCGCGAATTCATCTTCCAGCCCAATCTCGGCAGCACCTCCACACGCATCGCCACCTTTCTGCTGGCCACCATCTGCCCCGACCTGGCGCAGTTCGACGTCGTGGACAGCGTGGCCAACGGCGAGATCGTGCCCTGGGTTGCGGTCTATGAAATGACCGGCATCGCAGCGCTCTACATGACGGTGTACCTCTTCGTCACTCACCTGGTCTTTGTGGAGAAGGAACTATGAAACGAAAACTCCAGGCTGCTGCTGTGCTGCTGATTTTTGGTGTGCTGAAACTGCCGCTGGAGCAGCGGGTCACGCATGATCTGCGCACGATGCATCTGGTGGATGAGCCGCTGCATCTGGGCGTGAAGGGCAACATGGGACAGATGGGTTTGGCAGCAGCATTCGGCGGATTACGCGGGCTGATCGCCACCGTTTTCCAGCTGCGCGCCCATGTGGAGTTCACGCGAGTGAACTGGGCGCAGGTGGACAAATACTATGGATTTGTGACGCAACTCCAGCCGCGCAATGCGCGCTACTGGGAGGAGGCCTCATGGCACATGGCCTACA
>NZ_JBIPNG010000579.1:0-3649 GCF_044373815.1 Prosthecobacter sp.
TTCCACCAGGTCATCGCCAGCTACGGCAAGGACGAACCGCTCCGCCGTTTCAAGGACCTGCCCGATGCCCTGCAGTTTGCCCAGGCCAATCCTGGAATCCTCGGGGAGGAGTGGCGTGTCCATTTCCACATCCCCATCCATGCCCAGCCCGGCGGCGGCTTCGACAGCACACGGGATCACTTGATTAGCACCATGGACTGGCTGGCCAAAAATCCCACCAAATGCCAGCACATCGAGATGGAAACCTACACCTGGGAAGTCCTGCCGCTGGAAATGCGCAGCGGAGATGTGGTGGATCAGCTGGTGCGGGAATACGATTGGACTCTGGGAGAGATGCGAAACCGGGCGCTCGCCCCCGTTTGAGAGGGAAAATCCCCTTGCACCGGGGCGCATCCATCGGAAGTCTGGCACTCCCAATTTCCCCACATGCAATCCCTCTGGAACGACCAAGAAGCCGCCACTTTCGGCACCGATCTGCTCGGACAACGCGTTTACACCTCCCGTCTGCTCGGCCGGAATCCCGCCCTCGTCCTGCACGGCGGCGGAAATACCTCAGTCAAGGTCACGGAGAAGGACTTCTTCGGTGATCCGGTCAATCTCTGCTACGTCAAAGGCAGCGGCTGGGATCTCGCCACCATCGAGCGCGCCGGCTTCTCCCCTGTCCGCATGGAGGCGCTGATCAAGATGTCAAAACTCGCCACCATGAGCGATGAGGACATGGTGCTGCAGCAGCGTGCGGCCATGACCAACCCCAACGCGCCGGCCGCCAGCATTGAGGCGATCCTCCACGCCATCCTGCCCTTCAAATTTGTCGATCACAGCCACGCCAACGCCATTTCAGCCCTCACCTGCAACGCCGGCGGCGAAGCCCGCGTGAAGGAAATCTACGGCAATCGGGTCATCATCGTCCCGTATGTGATGCCCGGCTTCATTCTGGCCAAAACCATCGCCGACCTGATTGCTGGCCGCGATCTGCGTCAGGAAGGCATCCAAGGCATGGTGCTGCTCAAGCACGGTCTCTTCACCTTCGATGACGATGCCCGCAAAAGCTACGAGCTGCACATCGAGATGGTGACGATGGCAGAGGACTACCTCGCCAAAAAAGGTGCCCAAGCAGCCACAGCTGCAGCTACGGAGGATCTCATGGCCCTGGCGAAACTGCGCCAGGCCGTCTCCAAACGCCGTGGCTTCCCACAAATCGCCCGCCTCAATGCGTCCCCAGAAGCCGTGGGATATGCCAATCTCGCCACCGTGGCAGATTTCGGCACTCGCGGCCCCCTGACCCCGGATCATAGCATCCGCACCAAGCGCGCCCCCGCATTCATCGGCGCAGACCTCGATGCCAGCGTTCAGCAATACGCAGACGACTACGCCGCTTACTTCCAGCGCCACGCCAGCGGCCAGACCATGCTCGATCCCGCCCCCCGTTTCGCCATCTGGCCAAACCACGGCGTCGTCAGTTTTGGCGACACCCTGAAGGACGCCAAAATCGTCGCGGACATCGCTGAATCGACCGCTGCCACGGTGCAGCTCGGCGAATCCGTCGGTGGCTGGCAGCCGCTGCCTGAAAAGGACATCTTCGAAATCGAATACTGGGATCTTGAGCAGGCCAAACTGCGCAAAGGCCCCGCCCGCAAGGTGCATCAGGGCAAAGTCGCTCTCGTCACCGGCTGTGCCGCCGGCATCGGCTTCGCCATCGCTGAATCACTCGCCGAGCAGGGCGCGCAGGTTGTCGGACTCGACATCGACAAAGACATCCCCGACATCATGAAGAAGATCGGCGGCATCGGCATCGTCGTGAACCTCACCGAAGACAAACCGGTGCAGGACGCGATTGATTTCACCGTGCGTGAGTTCGGAGGCATCGACATCGTCGTCAGCAACGCCGGCATCTTCCCCAAAAACGATTACTTGGATGCCATGGCCCAGGGCGACTGGGATCGCACCATCATGATCAATCTCACCAGCCATCAGAAGCTGATGAACAAGGTCATTCCGTTTGTGAAGCAGGGCATCGACGCCAGCATCATCTTCGTCGGCAGCCGCAATTTCAAAGCCCCCGGCCCCGGTGCCAGCGCCTACTCCTGCTCCAAGGCTGCGCTCACGCAGCTCTGCCGCGTCGCCGCCCTTGAACTGGCCCCGCACAAAATCCGCGTCAACATCGTCCACCCAGACGCCGTCTTCGACACCAAGCTCTGGACCCCCGAGGCCCTGCAAAAGAGCGCCACGCGCTACGGCATGACCATCGAGGAGTACAAGACCAAAAACCTCATGAAGGTCGAGATCAAGTCCAAGGACATCGGCAACATGGTCAGCGCCATGGCCTCCCCCTTGTTCGCAAAAGTCACCGGTGCTCAGATCCCCGTGGACGGCGGCAACGACCGGGTGATTTAAGGAATAGAGCGAAAAAACTTTGCCTTGCAAAGAGGCACAGGAAGAAGACACAGGAGCCACTTTACTCCTACGAACAAAGTATCTCACAATGGATTCTCAATCCATTGTGGGAAGACCTGATTACAGAGTATCGTTGCCAATCGATTTTTGTGCATATGGTAAGCACGCATGGAACCCAGGCACTCAAAGAAGCCAATGCGTCATGCCACCAAAACGACATGCAAAAACATACGTGAGTGGATCAAGCTCGGCCTCGCAACTGCTGCAGGCATTGTATTTCTCTGCTGCTGCCTCGATCCCAAGCCGAACGAAATGGCATCCATAATGAGTCTGTGTTTTTGTTTGATTTTGCTGGGAGAAAAAACTTTACCTGAACGGCTGATCTCAATGGCCAGGAACCTCAAGCAATAAGACGGCGGATGAGACAGCCCGCATGAACGGGCTCCCGGAGGGAGCAGAGAAATTAGCCGGTGGTGGAGCGAAACCGCGAAGCTGTGCAGCGGGAACCACCGGACCGCGCACACGCTATGACCATGTTCAGGGCCGCATGCCGGAGGTATGCGAGAAACCCTCAAACGCCCAGCGGTCACGATGGGTACGCATGGCTCTCGCATACCTCCGGCTTGCGGCCTTGATCTTGATTACACACGGGCTCCGCCTTGCCGAGCCACCTCCCGTCGACGATCAATCTCCATGCCTCTGCCAGAACTCCCCCTCTCCACCCCCTCGCTGCTCTTTCCGGCGATCTCGCTGCTCATGCTGGCCTACACCAATCGCTTCCTCGGATTGGCCGCCGTGGTGCGCGCGCTGCATGCGAACTGGCAGTCCACGCAGGAGCCGATCCTGCTGGCGCAGATCCGTAGCCTGCGGAAGCGCATTCAGATCATCAAGCACATGCAGACCATGGGCGTGCTGAGCCTGATGTTTTGCGTGGCAAGCACCACCCTGCTGTTCTTTAAGCAGCAGACGGAAGGTCAGATCACCTTCGGTGTGAGCCTGATCCTCATGCTGGCATCTCTGACCCTCTCGCTCGTGGAAATCCAGATATCCGGCGCGGCGCTCGACCTGCAGCTGCGCGACGTGAAGTGTCGGGATCAGTAAGCAGGCTCAAAAAGCCCCCAATGCGATTAACTCGCCGAGATGGGGTCTTTGATGATGCGGCGCAGCAGCGGGAAAAGGGCGTCCTCGCATTCCTTCCGTTTGAAGCGCAGCTGACGCTTAACCAGCGGATTTCCAAACATGCGGTGGCTGTCCG
>NZ_JBIPNG010000501.1:0-4673 GCF_044373815.1 Prosthecobacter sp.
CTGGCTGCGTCAGCACCCTGACGCACGTTTCGACGCCATCGTGATGAACACCACGCATCACTGGCGTGAGTTTGCCTCCGCACTGCTCTCACGCGAATTTTTGACTGAGGTCAAAGCGCACCTGACGCCCGATGGAATCGCCTTCTGGAACTGCACCGAGTCACCTCGTGCTGCACGCACGGGCATGGAGGTGTTTCCGCATACAATGATGGTCATGAATCACTGCCTCGCCAGCAACGCCCCGCTGGAGCCGGACCGGGAACGGTGGCAGAAAGTTCTCGCGACTTATTACATTGATGGTCAGCCCGTCATCGCTGCGGATCAGATTGAAGGCGTGCTCGACTTCCTCAAGGGTGAAGCCCTTCCCGTCCCAGGCGACATGTGGCACTGGTGCCGCCGCCAGGCCATGGAGGCGGCCTGGGGTGATGCCAAGATCATCACGGATGACAATTTAGGGCATGAGTATCCGTGACGAGATCGGATGCGTGAATGCTGGCATTCTGATCTTCTCGGTGAATGATGTGGCCATGAATCCCGACGTTCTCATCATCGGTGGAGGCAGCGCAGGCGTGGCGGCGGCTTTGGCTGCGGCACGTTGTGGCACGGAGACGCTTCTGGTGGAACGTCATGGCATTCTGGGCGGAGCAGGCACGGCTTCTTTAGTGCATTCATTCTGTGGTTTGTATGAGCTGCCGGCGACGCCAGACGCAGCGCCTCGTATTGCCAATCCGGGGCTGCCGGTTGAGCTGGAGCGTGATCTGCTGGCAAAAGGCATTGGTCACGGGCCGGTGAGAATGGGGAGGGTTGATGTGCTGATGCATCAGCCGCAAAGGCTGGCTTTGTATCTGGACAAGTTGTGTCGGATTCAGCAAAAACTGCAGGTTTTGTTACACACTGAGGTCGCCGGATGTGTGGTCGAAAATAAGCGTATTGTGGAAGTGACGCTGCAATGCCGGGGTACGACCTGGAAGGTGAGTCCGCGCAATCTTGTGGATGCCAGCGGGGATGCGGTGGTGGCGTCGTTTGCGAACCACCCCTGGGATCAAACGCCGGAGAATGAGCTGCAACGTCCGGCCTATATTGTTGGACTCGGTGATGTGGAGGCTGCCGTCCTCACTGGCGATGGTCCATTGAAAATCGCCGGATGCCTGGTGCGGGCGATTCAGGAGAAAAAGCTTCCGGCTGAGGCTGCGGGTGCGCATTTCCGCGCCAGCTCAGCTTTGAATGAAGCGTTCCTGACGGTTGATCTGCCCGCTGATTCGTTTGATGCGACGGATGCGCGCCGGTTGACGGAGATCGAGATGCAGGGACGTGAAGTGACTTTTGCGATCATGGAGCATTTGAAGGCGAGCCTGGAGGGTTTCAGCAAAGCGCGGATCACGACGCTGCCCGTACGTGCTGGTATTCGGGAAAGCCGGAGATGGATTGGCGAAGTCATTTTAACGGAGGATGACATCCTGGAAAGCCGGAGCGATGCGCATGCGGTTGCGAATGCGACGTGGCCCATGGAGCTGCGTGAAACGGCGCGGGGTCCGCGGCTGCTGTATCCGAAGGAACCGAAGGCCTGTGGCATTCCACTCGGGGCGCTGCGTGCGCGTGATTTGCGGAATGTGTTCATCGCGGGACGCTGCATTTCCTCAACGCACCGGGCGCAGGCGAGCACGCGGGTCATGGGCACGGCGCTGGCCACTGGACAGGCAGCCGGCATTGCCGTGACTTTTCATGAACAAGACACCGCCGATCTGGCACCGCAGGTGCGAAGCATTTTGAGCCAACTGGAACCCGCCAAGTGAACATCGTTGATCTTATTTTTGCACGCAGCACGCCCACGCATTCCGCTGTGGTCAGCCCGGAACTGCAGCTTACGTTTGTTGAACTGGAGGCGCGCATGAAGGAGTGTGCAGGGCGTTTGAATGAAGACGCGAACTGGCCAAAGAAGGCGCGGCCGCGCATTGGGCTCAATGCGCCGAGCGGAGCGGACTACATTGTGGTGGCGCTGGCGATTTTGCAGCAGAACGCTTGCTTTGTGCCGATCCCGAATGAGCTGACGGCCAGCGAGCGTACGCAACTGGCCAAGGCGACAGCGCTGGATGCCATCGTGCATGCGCAGAGTGCGGAGGAGTGGCGGGTGGAAGCGGTGGTGCATGATGTGCCGCCGGCTTTTGATGAAGCGGCGCTGGAGGCTTTGAACCCAGCGTTTATTCGTTTCAGCAGCGGGACCACGGGGGCGTCGAAGGGGATCGTGATTTCGCATGAGACGCTGCTGGCGCGCATCACGGCGGCGAACGAGGGATTGCGCATTGGGCCGGAGGACCGGGTGCTGTGGGTGCTGCCGATGGCGCATCACTTTGCGGTCTCCATCGTGCTTTATTTATATCATGGAGCCACCACGATCCTCGCTCCGGCGAGCGATCCCAAGGTGATGATTGAGATGATGCAGGCGCATGGAGCGACGGTGATGTATGGATCGCCTTATCATTACACGATGCTTTCCGGACTGCCTGATGCGGCAAGACTGGGTGCGCTGCGGCTCGCGGTTTCGACGGCGTTTGCGCTGACGACTGAAGTGGCGGAGCTGTTTGCCGGCAAAACGGGGCTGCATCTCACGCAGGGCATGGGCATCATCGAAGCCGGGCTGCCCATCCTGAATTTGAAGCATGCGAAAGACAAGCCGACTTCCATCGGCCAGCCACTGCCTGCGTTTGAGGTGAAGCTGGATGACGGTGAACTGATGCTGCGCGGGCCGGGTGTGTTTGATGCGTACCTGACGCCGTGGCAGCCGCGCGAAAGTGTTTTGCGAGACGGATGGTTTGCCACGGGAGACATTGCCGAAATGGATGAGGACGGCTGTCTCTATCTGCGTGGTCGTGTGCGCAGCGTGATCAATGTGGGCGGCCTGAAGTGCTTTCCGGAAGAAGTGGAGGCGGTGCTGTGCAGCCATGCGGGGGTCAAAGCCGCCCGAGTGTCTGGTCGTGCCCATCCTGCGCTGGGAGCCATGCCTGCGGCAGAAATCATTCCTCAAAACGCCGAGGTGCCGCCAGCGGCGATGGAGTTGAGAAAACTTTGCCAGGAACGACTCTCCGCCTACAAAGTCCCGCTGTTCTACACTTTCGTTTCCGAACTGCCGCTAACGGCCAGCGGCAAACTCCGCCGCTACTGACTCATGAGCCAATCTCCACGCATCGCTATTCTCGGAGCCGGACCTGCCGGCAGCGCGCTCGCCGCGATGCTGGCCCGGCAAGGCATCCAAACGCTGGTCTATGATGATGAAAAACGTCCGGCGCTGCTGGTGGGCGAGTCGTTGATTCCCGCGATCGTGGCGATTCTGCAGCGGATGGGCATTGAAGACCGGGTGGCGGCGATCTCGCAGTTCAAGCCGGGAGCAAGCTTCATTCATCATCTGGGCACGAAGATGGATTTCAATTTCCGGTCCGTGGAGGGCCGCCTGCCACCGTATGCGTACAATGTGCCGCGCCCCGGTTTTGATGATGTTTTGAAGAATTACGCGAAGGAGCTGGGCGTGAAGTTTGTGAAGCATCGTGCCGGACTGGTGGCGCATCCGGGTGGCACACCTGAGCTGGAGCTGGATGCAGCGACGCTGGAGGCCGGTGGATACAGTAATGGTGCGAAGCCGGATCTGATCGTTGACTGCAGCGGGCGCTCGCGCACGTCGGCGAAGCTGCTGGGCATCAAGGCGGCGACCGGGCAGCGCCGGGACACAGCGCACTTCGCGCACTTCACCGGCATTGAACATCCGCATGAGCCGGGGCAGATCGCGATCATGTACCACCCGTGGGGCTGGAGCTGGCGGATTCCTCTGCCGGACAAACTGAGCTTCGGCATCGTGATGAATCCCAAGTCGCTGCCGGAGTTTGGCGCAAATGGTGAAGAACGGCTGGACCGAGTGCTGGCGACTGATCCTGTGCTTTCACCGCTGGCGGCCCATAGGAAGCGCGTGACGGATGTTTACACCTATACCAATTATCAGCTTATTTCAGACCGCGCGCAGGGTCCGGGCTGGGTGTCGGCGGGAGATGCGTTTGGGTTTGTGGATCCGATGCTTTCGCCCGGAGTGTTTTTGGCGCTGGACTCGGCGGAGTCTCTGAGCGGAATGTTTGCCAAGCATGGTGAGAAGCTGCTCGACTCACCGGAGCGGCTGGCCAAGGAACTTGGCCACTATGAGCAGCGCCAGCGCGGCTGGCATGAGGCCTGGCATGAGTTGATCGAGTACTTTTACGATGGCCGCATTGTGGCTTTTTATGAACGAGGCAGTCAGCTCAAGGCTGATCATCCCGGCCGCTTCAGCAACATGATGGAGCACCTATCTAACCGCGTGGTCGCACTGATGGCGACGGGTGCTGGCACGCTCTCCATCTGGAACCGGATGTATTTGAAGGGCTGCTCCAAGTGGTTGCTGAAAAGCGGACGTGCGGAGGAACTGGCGCTGCCTTAAACTGCCCGATCTGATGCTTGCACGCCTGCGCGCCTCCACCACAGCAGCCTACGTGCTGCCTCTGCTGCTGTTCACGCTGCTGAACAGTGTGCCCGGGCTGTTCCGAATCGAAAATTCCGAACTGCCGTGGCATGTGCGTGCGCCGGAGCACTGGGCCTATCCGCTGCAAACGGTGATCTGTGCGGTGGTGCTGGTGTGGTTTCGGCAGCACTACACCTTC
>NZ_JBIPNG010000318.1:0-7737 GCF_044373815.1 Prosthecobacter sp.
GGAGAGGTTTTGGGATGGCGTTTATACTGGGGCTGGTTGGAATTGCCGTGTGGGTGGCTCCGTCGGTGCTGCGTGAGAGCTTGATCCATGAGGGGCATGAACCGGCAGCTTGGTGGAACTGGCTGGGACTTGCGGAACGCAAGGAAGGGTTTGATCCGATGATCGCGCAGGAGTCACCGCTGTGGTTCGGCCTGGTGGTGGGCATGCGCTTTGCACGCATGGTGCTGGTGGTGCCGCTGGTGGAGGAGCTGTTCTGGCGTGGGTTTTTAATGCGCTTTTTGATGACGGAGGATGGTCGGTTTGAGCGTGTGGCCTTTGGCACGCATCGGTGGAAGGTGTTTTGGATCGTCACGCTCGCGGTGATGCTGATTCACAACACGGAGGATTATTGCGGGGCCTTCGTGTGGGGAGCGCTGATGTACTTCGTGGCGGTGCGGACGAAGAGTCTGGGCGCGTGTGTGTTCATGCACGCGGTGGGGAATCTGGCACTGGGTCTTTATGTGATGAAGACGCAGCAGTGGGGATTTTGGTGACTGGGGAATGGCGCGCGGTTAGCCGAGTGCTATTCTTGCCAGTCATTTTTTTGTTCGGCTGATTGGTGCTTGAGAGCTTGTGCACGCGCCGAAGGTGCCGGGCAGATGATAAGACCAAAACATTGTTAACCAATGTTTTGGACCAGATGCACCTGTAAAACGCCTGGCAACTTATTGGATGGGCGGCGTGTGCTGGGTGACGAAGCCCTTACCGCATTAACTGCGCCTCTCTCTTGGAAGCGGCGAACTTCCAGACGGCGTGAGCGATCATGAGGCTGCAGGCGCCGCTGCCGAACTTCGCCGATTCGTAGGAGTCGCCGGGATCGACGGGGCCTGCGGGCTTGGTGAGGTAGCTCCCCGCATCCAGACGGGGGTCGAAGCGTGTGACGCGAGCGATGCCACCCTTGCGGCTTTCCCAGCCGTTCTTGAGGGCAAAGCAGGTGCGCATGGTGCAGGCTTCGGCGTAAAAAATGACACGTAAAAGATGACAGGCATGAATGGCACTTAATTAAGGGAGGGCTTCGTGGATTTCGAGGGCTAGAGGGAGCAACGGGTACGCGGCGCAGTTCCATGCAGGCGCTGCTGGTGAACTTGGTGTGTTACGAGTGCGCTGGGTTTGCTTCCCGGCATTGCTGGCGGTAACCCAGGGCGGCGCTCGCTGAGGCTCGCTTGCCCTGGGCTAAATTATGCCGCCCTTTCAGGGCTCAAGAAGACCGAGACAGGAAGGCCGCAAAGGTACGAAACTGCGTCTTAATCAAGTGCCATTCATGACAGGCATTTAGTTCAAAATATTGTTAACCCATGTTTTGGACCAGACTTCCCTATAAAATGCCTGGCAAGAATGGCACTCGGTTAAGGACGATGTTCGTGAGTTTTGGGACATGCTGAACGAACTAAGCATGGCGGAGCGAATGGCAGACGCTGCTGGTGGGCGCAGTATGCGGCGGGGTGCTGGGTTTGCTTCCTGGACTTGATGCCGAAAACCCAGGGAAGCACTCGCCAAGGCTCGGCATCCCTGGGCTCAAATACGCAACACCGTTGGTGTTGAAGAATACTGATGAAGGAAGGGCACAAACGGTCGATACTTCACCTTAACCGAGTGCCATTCATGCCTGGCAACTTATTTGGCCCATGTAGATTCCCATGAAACACAAACTGATTTTCGCAATTTTGGCGATCTTGATATGCTTGATCGTTTGGTTCTTGAATTCCCAATTAACTTACCATGATCGTTTAAGCCAGTTGGCTTCTGCTAGAAAGGAAGTGGGTATGCGGCCTGTCGATCCTTCATGGAGAATGGTTCTTCACAGTAACAGCCAAATCGACTGGCTTTATAGCGATGAAAGAGGTGGCGGACTCGCGAAGATTACAAACTTTCACTCGAGCTGGCCTGTCTGGGAAGAAGATTATTATCACACAGGTCGATCTTTCAGATCCGCCGACGGCGATGCGATAGACTTCGAGCAAATAACAGTGCATTATGACTTCTCAAGTCATCTTTGTGCGGTGCGTGCCATTACCGATAGAGCTGAGGTTGAGTCTATGATTTCACCCGAATTGGAGGAAGTTGGGTTACCCATTGATCAAGCGCTGGCTGTTGTACGGCAGATACTTGAAAAGATCACACCATTATCCAGCAAATGACCCTGTGCATTCATGGAAAAAAGATGCCAGGCATGAATGGCACTCGGTTAAGGACGTTGATCGTGAGTTTTTGGACCTGACGGAACGCTCTGAGTGTGGCGGAACTCTTTGCAGAC
The DNA here is from genome assembly GCF_044373815.1 of Prosthecobacter sp. Lineage (GTDB taxonomy): Bacteria > Verrucomicrobiota > Verrucomicrobiia > Verrucomicrobiales > Verrucomicrobiaceae > Prosthecobacter. Next base: position 2,294 of record NZ_JBIPNG010000318.1, read on the forward strand.
GCTGCTGGTGGGTGTTGTATGTTGCGGCGCGTTGGGTTTGCTTCCCGATGCTGATGCCAGGACCCAGGGGAGCACTCGCTAAAGCTCGGCACCCCTGGGCTATATTACGCAGCCCTTTCAGGGCTGGTGTGTGGCGACGCGTAGTGGCGAAAGAGGGAGGCATCTTGGCAAAAAACGCAGAGTTCCCGGTATTATGGAACCAACGAAAAGCTGCCTTAACCGAGTGTCGTTCATTTTACAGGTCTGCCTGGCAGTGTTTTGGCCAAGCATTCCATAGAGCGCACTGAAGCCTCCGATATGGAGTGAGGTCGCGGAGTGAGGCACGAACGTAGCTACCGCTTTCGCAGGCTGGACGGCGGTCTGTGGACAAAGAACGTTCTTCACCCCGCGAAAGCGGTAGCTCCGATGCAGGCTTGCACCGTGCATCTTCGCGACCGCATTGATTCGCTCCGCTCACCCTTTCAGGGCAGCCTGCGGCTGTCTATCTTCGCTGCGCTTTGGTTCCAAAAGCACGGCTTGCTGAATTGGCCAAGCTTCCCCAACTCACGATGCATGCGCTTAACCGAGTGCCATTCATGCCTGGCAACTTATTATGATGATGTTACAGAACCAGGCAGGGGTCATGTCCAGATAGGGTTAATTTACGGCCCGAGATTGGCAAAAGTAATTTTTTTGGGGAAAAACAAATGAGATCAATACGTTACATCGCAATTTTTATTCCAGCATTCCTGCTTTCCTGCGCTAATGTTCGTGTGGAAATGGCTGCTAGTCTTCCCGTGCTGACCTCGACGGAAGTGGTTCGAAATCGGGATAATTATTTTGGGCGGATGGTTCAAATCAGAGGACATCTTAGCCATGTTGGCGATTATTGGGAGCTGGACAATCTTATAGAACTAAAGCCATCTTACTTGGAGATGCTGAAAATCCGAAATATTGGCGACGAAATCGTTGTTCGAGGCTATTTTCGCAAGGATGGGAGTCAGCGTGGCCATCCCTACAAGCTTGATTCAGCCTTTTATACACAATTTAATGATTTAGCACAATCAAGCACACTAGCTCCAACAAGGAAATGGGAAAAATGAACCCAGGAAAAGAGAAAAGATGCCAGTCATGAATGGCACTCGGTTAAGCGGCAACACGGTAGCGATCACGGTGGAGGATTTCTTTGAACTTGTGACGTGGTGAGGTGAGCAGTTGATAGGTTTTTGGACGTCGTTTTTGTGCTCTCGGTTCTCTGCGTCCTGGCCGCAGCGTGTTGCGCACGCTGGCAATGGCTTCGAGCAGTTCAGCGCGCCAGCAGGCCAGCTTGCGCGGTCGGTCATGACAGGCGGCTGCCTGCGGGAGCCACTGTCGCAGCATGTGCGCCAATGACTTGAAGGTTCAGCGGATGAACATCTCAAGGTTCAGGAATCAAATCTGGATTTTTTTCTGGCATCACAAACGGATTTTTTGCCAGCCAGTCTGTGCCGAGGCTTTCATGCCATAACATCCTCCAACCATCATCGACGCGGGCATCCAAGAAGATTCTGCGGAGTTGAATCCTCGCGCCCCGGGCTTTCAGCACTTTCAGACTTTCGCAGAAGCAAAACTTCAGGATGTCCACGTCCTCAAGGGACCCTTTTGGATCCTCGGTGCTTGCATCTGACCAGTCTCTGCAGGTCATGACCAGATGGTAAATTTGTGGATCGCTAAACTTCTCCGCGATTTCGTGCTGCAACTGCCCGGGACTCTTGTCATTTCGCTGCAATACTTGCACAAGGAATACTGTCAGCCGCTCCAAGTCCCGCGATTTGGGGGAGTGGCGTCGTCCTGAAAAATGACTGAAACATGCCCACACGGAAAGTGCTGCCATGGCAATCAGCGCTATGCGGCTCAGGTTCACTGCACGAGAATCCTACCAGAAGTTGAGGATTGCGAATGGTTATCAGGCTGACTTGCCGCCGGCAATTTGGGCGGCGAGTTCCTTCACGCGTGCGACGAGCTGGGGGAGGCGGTTGATGCCGGCGAGGCGGCGTTTTTCTTCGCCCACGGGGATGGCGGGAAAGCCGAGATAGGTCTGGCCGCCGGGCAGGTCGCGGGTGACGCCGCAGCGTGCGGCGAGGGTGCTCTGTGAACCGACATGCACATGGCCTGCGATGCCGACCTGGGCGGCAATGACGACGTAATCTCCAATGATGGCACTGCCGGCAATGGCGGTGCAGGCGACGACGATGCAGTGTTTGCCGATGACGACGTTGTGACCGATCTGCACGAGGTTGTCGATCTTGGTCCCCTCCCCGATCCAGGTGCGGCCAAAACGGGCGCGATCGATGGTGCTGCCTGCGCCGATTTCCACGTCGTTGTCGATCTGAACGATGCCGGCCTGACGCACTTTGCGATGGCGGCCCTGACCAAATTCATAGCCGAAGCCATCGGCACCGATGACGGCACCGGAATGGAGGTACACGTTTTCTCCCAAAATGCATTCGGCATGCACGGTGGAGTTTGCATGAAGGCGGGAACCTTTGCCGATGATGACATTGCGCCCAACAAAACAACCGGGGCCGACCTCCACTTCATCACCGAGTTCCACACCCGATTCGATGACGGCATTGGGCCCAATGCACACTTGAGCGGGATCAAATTTGACACCGTCAGCGACAACTGCGGATGGATGTACTCCGGGCGCAAAGGGGGCGGGCTGGAAGCCATAAGTTTCCACGATCTTTTCAAAGGAGCGGGAAGGGTCAGAGACTTCGATGCAGGAGGCGTTTGGCGGAAACTCCTTCCAGCCGAGGGGCACGAGGATGGCGCTGGCCTTCGTGTTCACCAGCCTCTCGTTGTAGCGTGGGTCATGAAAGAAACTCAGATCGCCGGGAAGGGCTTCTTTCAAGGATGCAAAGCCTGTGATCTGCCCGGCGGGATCACCGCACAATACAGTCCCCCCGACGAGGGTTGCGAGATTGGAGAGCGCGATTTTCATGAAAGGTATCTTCTCATTTATAGAGCTGCATTCCACGCCAATTTTGACTGGCGTTAGATTTGCCGATCCAACCACTAGCCCTGCAAAGTTTCCACGCGCATCCAGCTTGGAGCGCAGCGCACACACTTGAGCTGACTGATGGCGGTGAGCGCCGACTTAATGTCTCCCAAGCGTGCATCGTGAATCATGAGCACGAGTGAGGTTTCGCCACTGGTGTCTTCGAGATCTTCCGGCTGGATCATGGAGGAAATGCCAATCCCACGTTCGCCAAGTGCTGTGGCGACTTGAGCTAGCACACCCGGAACGTCGTCAACGGTCAGCCGCAGGTAATAGTGCGAGACGGTGTCATCCACGGGCTTCGATTTGCCGTAGAGACCATGCGGCACGAAACCGCTGTGGCGTGCTCCGTGCATCAAAACGGCGGCGGCTTCGCAGAGATCGCTGATGACGCTGCTGCTGGTCGGGTCCTGACCGGCGCCGCGACCGTAGAACAGGGTCTCGCCCACGACATCTCCATTCACGAGCACCGCGTTGAAGGCACCGCTGACATTGGCCAGCACATGGGAGAGCGGCACCAGAGAGGGCTGGGTGCGAACTTCGACGAGGCCGTTTTCGTCTGCACGGATGACGGAAAGGAGCTTGATGGTGTAGCCGAGGCGTTCGGCAAAGCGGAAATCGGTGATGTTCACGCGGTCCACGCCTTCGACGTGGACCTTGTCCTGCGGAATCCAGAATCCGTAGCTGAGGGAGGCGAGAATGATGGCCTTGTGGGCGGCATCCCAGCCGCTGACATCCAGCGTGGGATCTGCCTCGGCATAGCCTTTGTCCTGAGCCTCCTGCAAAGCATCTGCATAGCTGAGACCGGCATGCGACATCCGGGTGAGGATGTAATTGCAGGTGCCGTTGATGATGCCGTGAATGGAGCGGATATGATTTCCCACCAGCCCCTCCTGCAGGACCTGAATGATGGGAATCCCGCCTGCGACCGCCGCCTCAAAGTAAATCGGCACACCGCATTCCTCGGCCAGGGCGAACAATTCTTTGCCGCGCTCCGCGAGCAGGGCCTTGTTTCCGGTGACGACGATCTTTTTGGCCCGCAAGGCGGCGGCCACCAGATCATAGGCGGTGGTCGTGCCACCGATGAGTTCAACGATGACTGGAATGGCAGGATCATTGACCAGAACCTTCCAGTCTGTGGTGAGCAATTCCGCAGGCACCTCAATATCCCGCGGACGGGAGAGATCACGAACGGCTATTTTGGAGACATGAAGTTCGGCACCGATGCGCTGACCGATCAGGGAGCGATTCTTTTGGAGATTCTTGAACACTCCAGCCCCCACATTGCCTAAACCGGCCAAGCCTATGTTGATGACACGCGGAGAACTGACGTTGGACATGATGGATAAGATGCCGGAATTGGGGGGCCGTAGTCATGGCGGAGGCACAGGGTGCGCGCAAGCAAGAAGGCGTGCATTGAGAAACCCGGCAAAAATCTTACTCATCACCGAGCAAAGGGCTGAAACAGAGACTTGTGGATCAATTTCGGAACAAAAAAAACCTTGTTCGAACCGGGGGGGACCTGATAAAGATTATTTTAAATTCATGTCCCTCCGTTCCTTTAGTTACTGGTTAGCCTGCTGCATAGCTGCGGCCATGGCTGTGGGGGCGACGGAACCTGAAAAGGCTGGAACGCCGGATCTTACTCTGCCGGGAACCGCCATCAGCAGTGTGATCTCGGTGCCAGAACCCAGCCGGGCATTGCTGCTGTTTGCAGGAATCATGGCCATGGCTTTCACCTACCGCCACGCATGGCTGAGCTGGAAGCGCAGTGCGCAGTCCTGAAGCCTGCCCATCTGATTTGGCGTGCCTTTTTGATTCGACGCATCCGCTGCCGCGGCTAGCATTCGTGGTATGAAAGTCCTGGCCGCCCTTGTCCTGCTCTCCTCCTCGGTTTTGGTTGCTGCAGATGCCGCCTTTCCGAAACACGCCATCGCGACCGTGCACCCACTGGCGACTGAGGCGGGCCAACAAGCCTTTGAAAAGGGTGGGAATGCCATTGATGCGGCCATTGCGGCTGGACTGACGCTGGGCGTGGTGGATGGGCACAACTCCGGCATCGGCGGGGGCTGCTTCTTTGTCATTCATGCGGCAGATGGCACGGTGACGTGCATCGATGGCCGTGAAATGGCTCCCGCCAAGGCGCAGCGCGACATGTATTTGATCAATGGCAAAGTGGACGATGAAGCCAGCAAGACGGGTGCGCTGGCCTCCGGGGTTCCGGGTTATCTGAAGGCCTGCGCAGCGGCCCAAGTGAAGCACGGCAAACTCAAGCTGGCCGATGCGCTGCTGCCAGCCGCTGAGATTGCGGAAAAGGGGTTCGAGATTGATGCGGTGTATGCGCGCAAGCTCGCGGCTACGGCGGCCAAACTCGCGAAGTTCCCGTCCTCAGCGGCCATCTTCCTCAAAGATGGCAAGCCGCTGG
>NZ_JBIPNG010000171.1:0-12351 GCF_044373815.1 Prosthecobacter sp.
TCGCATGTCCTCTTCCTCTTCTTCCGCTGAAACACCGAGATCCAGCTCTGCTGGAGCGCCGCAGGGGTGGGAGCCGCCGGCGCCGGAGGAACTGCAGGAGATGCTGCCTCAGTATGAGATCACCGGCTTGATCGGGCGGGGCGGGATGGGGGCGGTGTACCGGGGCATGCAGTTGACTTTGGACCGGGCTGTGGCCATCAAGATTTTGCCGCCGGGGCTGGATGAGACGGACGCGACCTACAGCGAGCGCTTTCGCAATGAGGCGCTGGCCATGGCCAAGCTGAACCACCCGGGCATCGTGGCCGTGTATGACTTTGGCAGCACGAGCAATGGCATGTTGTACATCGTGCTGGAATTCGTGGATGGCACGGATGTGGCGCAGATGATGGCGAAGGATGGGCGGCTGCCTGCGGCGCATGCCATGTCGATCACCGCGCATGTGTGCGATGCGCTGAAGTACGCGCATGAGCGCGGCATTGTGCACCGGGACATCAAGCCGGCGAATATCATGGTGGGTTATAATGGCGTGGTGAAGGTGGCGGACTTTGGCCTGGCCAAGATGAGCAAGGGCGGAGAGAGCACGGGCATGACGCAGAGCGGCCTGGCCATGGGGACGATGCACTACATCGCCCCGGAGGCGCTGACGCTGGGCGCTTCGGTGGATCATCGTGCGGACATTTATGCGATGGGGGTGATGCTTTACCACATGCTGACGGGCTCGCTGCCGCAGGGGATGTTTGAGCTGCCGTCCCAGCAGGTGCCGGGGCTGGACCCGAGGTATGACGGCATCATCAGCCGTGCACTGCGCAACGACCGTGAGCTGCGCTACCAGACCGTGGTGGAACTGCGGAGGGATCTGGACGCGATCATCGCGCAACCGGTGGCAAGGGTGGAGGCAAACGCCCGCCAAGCGCCCGCCGCGCTGAATACAATGGAGCGACCTCAGCGCCCCGAGGGGCAGCCGTACCGCCCGCCAAACTGGCAGGCTCCGCCGCCGCCGGGCAGGAATCTCAATCTAGGATTTTGGGTGCCGGTGCTGGGTGTGGTGGCGGCGCTGGCGGGATTTGTGGTTTGGTCTGAGCAAGGCAAAGCCAAGGTGAAGCCAACGGTGCAGGCTGCGGCAGGAAAGGCTGTGGCGGGCAACGAGGCTGAGGTGCCGAAACCGGTCTTTACGAACAGCCTGGGCATGCAGTTCAGACCTGTGGCGGGTACGCAGGTGCTGATGTGCATTCACGAGACGCGCAATCAGGATTACAAGGCCTATGCGGCGGAGGTGAAGGGGGTGAATCCTTCGCCGATCTTTTCGGACAAATCCGCGGTGGATCAGGCCGGTGACCATCCGATTCGCAATGTGAGGTATCTGGATGCCGCTGGCTTCTGCGAGTGGCTGAGCCAGAAGGAGGGTCGGAAGTATCGCCTGCCGACGGATGAGGAGTGGAGCCTGGCCATGGGCATCGGACCGGCGGAGAAGCGTGTGGCTGGCGACACTCCGGAAACGCTGAGCCGCAGGCCCATCCAAGAGTTTCCCTGGGGCAGCAGACAGTGGCCGCCGCCGGCGGGTTTCGGCAACTACGGGGACATCGCGTGGAAGGCGGCTTTTCCGAAAGAGACCAAGTTCATCGAAGGCTACACGGATGGCTTTCCCACCACGGCGCCGGTGATGAGTTTTCCACCCAACCGGCAGGGGCTGTATGACATGAGCGGGAACGTGACCGAGTGGGTGCAGGACTGGTGGAATGCCGAGCAGAAGGACCGCACCTACCGCGGTGGCGGCTACGGCAACCGCGAGCCGAGAGACCTGCAGCCCTCCTCACGCGGGCACCATGCGCCTTCTGCCAGCTACAGCAACGCCAACCAGGGGTTTCGCTGCGTGGTGGAGAGGGAGAATGTGAAGAGCCCTGGATTTTGACGAGGTGGAGACAGGGCAGGAAATGGTCTTTTGTGGCAGGGGCTGGTCGGGTTATTCGGCCTTGGGGGCTGCCTGCGGGCCTTCTTTGCCCCGGCGCATGTCGATGTTGGAGTGGCCGCCGGTCTGGCCGCGAAAATGATGAGGGCCTACCATGGCGAGGGATTCGGTGCCGTATTGATCCCAGCGCAGCACGAGCACGGGGGTGCCGCCTTCGGCGGTGAGGGTCCACCGGGCGGTGGTGCCCTGCTGCGCGGTGGTGGCGGTGCCGTCGGCATGGAGGGTGAGGATGTCCGTCCAATGCGGGTGCGTGACGCGCCAGTCGCCCACGATGGTCCAGCGCGTGTAAACGTCCCCGTTCACGGCGACTTGTCCGAGGCCGGGTGAGACTGCGGCTTCAGCTGCGTTGACAGCGCCGGTCTGGGCGACGAGGCAGCAGGCCGAAACTGCCAATGCTGCGAGGGTGAGATGGAGTCTGTTCATGAGGTGTGAGGGAACTGGGCTGCAGGCGAATGAGCGTATTAAACGATGCTCTTCGAAGCAATGCTCAAAAATCACGAATGACGAATGGAAAAAGCGGTGGGGCGAAGCGGAAGAGCGCAATAACGAATGGCACCCCATTTTAACGGAGTGCCATTCATGCTTGGTATTCTATCGTTGCTGAGGGAACTGCCGCGTTGAGTTTTTCAAACACGGCCCCTTGCAGCGGGACTAGCGGATGTAGCCGCCCTGCATTGGGAGGGAACTGCCGTAGGCGCGGTGGTCGCCACCGTAGTAGTACTGGCCGTTGTAATTGTAACGGTTGGTGTAGGGGCGGCCCTGGTAGGTGTAGTTGCCGTTTTGATACTGGCCGCCGGAGTAGTAGCGGCCGTTGTACAGGTAGGCGTTGCCAGAGTAGTTGGTGGGCAGCGTGGTGTAGGTGCGGTAGCCGCTGTTCTGCTGGATGTAGGCGTTGTTTTGCACGGGGATGGTGCTGCCGTAGGAGCGGTGATTGCCGCCGTAGTAGTACTGGCCGTTGTAATAGTAACGGCTGGGGTAGGAGCGGCCTTGGTAGATGTAGTTGCCGGTTTGATACTGGCCGCCCGAGTAATAGCGTCCGCCGACCAGATAGGCATTGCCCGAGTAGTTCCGGGGCAGCGTGGTGTAAGTGTTGAAGCCGCTGCTGACATAGCCGGGGCCGCCGCCATTGTAGCCTCCGGAGAACTGCGGCTCCGCGCAGGAGATCAACGAGAGGGTGAGGAGAACGGTGGGAAGAAGCAGTGCTTTCTTGAGGTGGGCGGGTTTCATGATCGAAGTGTGGGACAGAAGCCCGGAAGAAGAAATGAGGTGTGTACCCCATGGGCCTCATGCTTCCCGCCAAGGGGGCCTCGTTGTCTCTTCCTCATCCATTGAGTGAGGCCAAAATCCGTGCAGGAGACGATAGGAGATGGGGTGAACAGCCCATTTCGCAGCGCGAGGTCCTGCGTTTAGCTAAAACCATGAACAAGCTCACCACCATCCTAGTCGCCGTGGATTTCTCCACGGGATCACGCACGGCTTATGAGCAGGCGGTGCGCATCGCGGCGCTGCATGGCGCGAAGGTGCAGGTGCTGCATGTGGTGGACTCCGCTGCAGTGGCGGCACTGGCGGAAAGCCGGGAGGAACCTTTTGAAAATCACGCCAAAGTAGCAACTGAAGGAGCCAGTGCGGCGCTGACCCGCTGGCTGGAGCAGTCTCCCGCAGCGGCCAATTATGAAGTCACCATCGCGCTGGGCACGCCGCTGCATGAGATTTTGGAGCATGCGCGCACGCTGAAGGCGGACCTGCTGGTGGCGGGCATCGCCGGGGCAGGGGACATGCCGGCAGGTGCGGGATCCATCTCCAGCAAGCTGGCGCGCAAGGTGCAGACGCCGGTGCTGCTGGTGCGCACGAATCATCCGCAGGCGTTTCGCAAGATCGTGGCCTGCATTGATTTTTCGGAAAATTCGCGCGCCGTGGTGGAGCAGGCGCACAGCCTGGCCCGCATGGACGGTGCCACAGTGGACTTCGTGCATGTGTGGCAGGAGCCGTGGGTGGCCATGGCCTACCCCACGCCCTTTGCAGATCCGGGCGGCCCGTCGATGGTCTACACGCCGGAGGAGCGTGAGGCCTGCATCCAGCGGCTGCGCGCTGATCTGCACGAGTTTGTGGGCGTTGCGTCGCAGGGCATTGAATCCACCGAGGTGCTGCAGGAGTCATCGAGCCATGGCAACGGCATCGCCACGCATGCGCAGGAGGTGCTGGCGGACCTGATCATCATGGGGGGCAAAGGGCGCACGAATCTGCGCTACGTGCTGCTGGGTTCGACGGCGGAACGGCTGCTGACGCGGCTGCCCTGCTCGCTTCTTGTGGTGAAACTTCCCGTGGAAAACATCTGACACTTTATTTATGAAAACCATCGTTGCCTTGGTCGATCTCTCCGACCTGACCTTCAAAGTACTCAAGCAGGCGCACGCGCTTGCCACCGCCTTACACAGAGAGGTGATCATCCTGCACGTGCTGTCAAAGGTGCCCGTAGTCGTGGATGTGGGGCTGATCTCGCCCGTGGTGATGCAGGATCCCTCACCTGAAGTGGTCCACCAGCAGACCGAGCAGCTGTTTGAAATGCGGGATTCGCTGATCAAATTTGGCGTGAAGGCCAGTGTGGAGCAGCTGGCAGACCCCAGCGTGGCCGGGGTGCTGGCGGAGACGCGGCGGCGCAATGCGGACCTGATCATTCTCGGCTCCCACCACCACAGCACGTTCTACCATCTGCTGGTGGGCAATGTGGCGGCCGATGTCCTCAAAGGGGCGCACTGCCCGGTTTTGGTGGTGCCGAGCGATGAGGATGTGCCGGAGAAGAAGTGATCGCGCCCTCCCAGCGGAGCGTGTGCAAACGCCAGCCCTGCAGCCTGACGGAGGATTCGGCTATTTCTTGCCTTGGGGCGGGACGTAGGTTTTGCCATCGTAGGTGCCGCCGACCATGCCCTGCACGGACTTGAGCTGGTCGTTCATGGAGTTGTTCAGGGAGTCGCCGCTGGTCTGGGAGGCATCCAGGGCGCGGCTGGGCAGGGAGGTGGCTTCTTCCTCAGGCGCTGCGGATGCGGGCTTGGGGGCGGGATCGAGGGTCTCTTTGATGAGCCAGACGCCGCCGCCGAGGGCGATGAGGATGAGGAAAAACGAGGTGCTGGAGGAAGAGGAATCACTCACAATGCTTGTCTGAACGACGGGAGCTGCGTAAAGATTGCGGTTTCCAAGGCGAAAAATGGCGTAACTTCCTCTCTGGCCTAATTTCCTCCTGTGTCTGCTCGTTCCCACCCTGAACTCTCGCATGCCCGACCCACACGTACAGGATGAAGCCGCCGTGCTGGTCAGGCGGGCGTTGGACCAGCATGAAAGCACCCTTATCGCCTACACAGCCAGCATCCTCGGTGGAGACATCGAGCGTGCGCGTGATGTCGTGCAGGACGCCATGCTCCGGCTCTACCTTTCCGAGCCGGACCGTGTGCGTGACAATCTCAAGTCCTGGCTCTTCACCGTGTGCCGGAACCGTGCCTTCGACATCCTGCGCAAGGAGCAGCGGCTGGATCTTGGCAACGACGAGGTCATCGACGCCGCGGCGGATCACGAGCCGGACCCATCCCAAAGCGCGGGCATGCACGAGCTCTATGAGCACATCTGGAGCTGTGTGGACCGCCTGCGGCCCAACCAGCGCGAGGTGGTGCGGCTCAAATTTCAACACGACTGCTCGTATCAGGAAATCGCTGGCATCACCGGACTCAGCGTCGGCAATGTCGGCTTTATCATGCATCACGCGATCAAGAAACTCCGCGAACTGATGAGCACGGACATCAGCGAGGAATACACCCCCACCCATTCATGAATCCCCAGGACAATCCCCACTTCACCGCCTACGCCCTCGGAGAACTCAGCGCCGAGGAGGCGCGTGAATTTCACGAGGTGCTGGCCACCACGCCTTCTGCCGCGCACGAGCTGGAGCAGATCGAGGCTGTGACCGATGCCTTGCGGCAGGGCGCGCCGATCCCGCTTTCACGTCTGACGCATGAGCAGCGCCACGCCGTGCTGCATCCGGCCAACATGCCACGGCGCATCCAGCCGATGCTGCCACGCCAGCCAGCGAAGCGTACCTCACGTCAGGCCTTCTGGCCGGTGATGGGCGGGCTGCTGAAGGTGGCGGCTGTTGTCACGCTGAGCGGCGCGGCTTTCCTGGCGGGCTGGATGTATGGCCCGGAAGTCAAATCTGCCGCGCAGATGGCCGGCACGCCCAAGGGCGATGCGCCTGCTGAGAAAGAGGTGAAGCCTCAGGCTGCGCCTGAGAAAGCCGCGCCTGCACCGATGGTGGCGGCCAAGTCTGAACCCAAGGCAACGACGTCTGCTGTGCCCGCCCCAGTGGCGAAAAAGCTGGTGGCCGAGGTCAAGCCCGCTGCTGCTCCCGCGCCTGCGGTGAAGCACGTGGTGGTGGCCACTGCCGCGCCGGTGAAGGTGCTGCCCGCCGCCCCTGTGGTGACTCCCAATCTGGGGTTCACCCTCCCTGCCGGACACGGCACGTTTGTGAGCACGACGAAGCAGGCGGTCGATCAGTTCAGCCTGCATCCCGGGCAGATCAAGCCGCTGCCGCCCAAGGCCAAGGGGCAGGCATTTGCGTCCCCGCAGCTCACGCCGAACAAACCCGAGCCCAAGCTGGAGCGGGCGTCCGATCTGTTCATTCACTCATGGAAGGCTGAAGTGGCCTCGTGCCCGTGGAATCCGGCGAACCGGCTGCTGCGCCTCGTGATCCTGCTGCCGGCAGATCAGGCGGCGGTGCTGGGTGCAGACGCCAGCTTCCCCCTGCAGGTGACCTTTGATAAGGCAAACGTGAAGCAGTTCCGCATGCTGTGTGAGCGGCATCTCGCGGCCACCGAGCTGCGCAGCGCAGGCACGCATGTGCTGTGGTATGAGTTTCAGCCGAATGGCAGCGGTGAGATCCCGCGCGACAGCAGCCGTCAGGTGGCCACCGTGATGCTGCCAAACGCACGCTTCACCTCCCAGGCCGTGGGCCCCTTTGACAGCAGCAAGCTGCAAATCATGGACCGTGGGTACTCCCTGCAGAATGCGCGTGAGGATTTTGTCTTTGAAACCTCCGTGGTGGGCTTTGGCCTGCTGCTGCGGGGTGCGGAGCAGCTGGGCGCGCTGAATCATGAGCTGGTGCTCAATCTGGCCAATCAGTCCAAAGGCGCGGACAGCAACGGCGAGCGCGGGCGGTTTATCCGCTTGGTGCAGGATGCGAAGCTGGCGGCTGGGCTGTAGGGATTTTGGAGTGCGGCTGCGCAACCCTGAAAGGGGGGGCTGCCGCCTTAGAGCGTCTCGTGGCGGGCTTGGGGTGCTGCGGCCTGCGAAGAATCACCGGCTGCCGCATTCGGGTATTTGATGGTATGCGTGGGCCACCCGGCACAGCGAAAGCGGTAGCTGCGTTCGTGCCTCGCTGCGCGACCGCAGTCCATATGGGGAGCTGCTTGCGGCTGATCAGGCGCTGTGCAGGAGCTTGCCGCTGAAGCGGGTGCTGTGCGGGGCGTAGAGCTTGTGGCCGAGGGCGAGGTAGTGTTCGCGGTGGTGGTCGCGGTGCTCGTTGATCACCTGCAGCCAGGGACTGCGCCGCACGGCGAAGGCGGGCTCTGCGGCGAGGTTGGCGAGATCCTGATCGCGACCCAGAATTTGGCCGAGACGTCGGGCGCGGCGGATGCGGCGCTCCGCACCGCGCAGATGCGAGAGCACCAGGGTTTGAAAATAGAGATCCTTCACGCGGTGCCGCCAGCGGTGGAGGGTGCGTTTGTCCTTCGTTTCACAGGCCTGCTTCATGAGCTGGCGGCCTTTGCGGTAGCAGCGGGCGTGCTCTTCGAGGATCTGCTCTGCGGAAAGCGACTGGATGCAGGTGCTGTCGATGAGCTGGCCCACGGCGTAAAGCTGATGATGAAGATCCGAGGCAGGCGGGGCTTTGAGCGGCTGGCCGATGAGCTGCGGACGGTGCTTGGGCGCGAGATGAAAACGGCGTGTCAGTTTGTCGATGAGCTTGCTCTGCACCACGTACTCGCGATTTCCTGCGCAGGCATTCTTCACGGCGCGCAGGTGCTGCCGCATGGCCTGCAGCGTGTGTTTTTCGATGCCCGGATGTGCCAGGCGGAGCAGGGCCATCATCTTCTTCACACGCAGGCGCAGCTGGTGCGTGGCGCTCTCTTCATGGGTGGACATTCTGAGCACATCCTCCTGCGCACGCTCACAGAGCTGATGCAGCAAACGCTTCAACTTCCGGCCCGAAAGGCCCTCGGAGTCATGGCGTAGTCTCATGAGCAAGTATTCAGCCGCGCATCATGGCGGACGGCAAGAAAGAGTTTTTCACATTCGTCAGACAAGACTGGCAACAACTCCGCCAAACCTGCGATTTAACTGAGTGACTCCAAGAGCTCGAACCAGTGAGATTGTCGTCACATTGGGTTTTGCAGGTGTCCGGGAGCAGTGGGGGATGAGTTCCCATGCGCCGAAGCGCCCTGGGAGCGCGGGCCTCCGAGCCAGCAGCACTCCGCAAGCGATGGGCGCTCCGCTTGGCTCAAACGCTTGCAGTTGGCGAGTGCTTGAAGAGTACCCGAGCAGACGGAGTCGTGGAAGTACACGGCTTGTCCCGCCCGATTGATAAAAGCGGCGCGTCTGGTGTCTGCGGAGTGCTGCGGACTCGGAGGTCCGCGCTCCGGTGGTCTTTGTAAAAGCGGCGCGCCTGCTGCCTGCGGGGCGCTGCGGACTTGGAGGTCTGCGCTCCGCAGCCTGCATATCGAGCATGCCAAATCTCTTTCGACGTTTTTTCCGCCCCGCCGGGAAGGAGATGGTGAAAACTTTCGTTGATTCGCGTGCCTCCGATGCCAGCGTGCATCCGTAACCTTTTTTCTCAACCCCAATACTCCCCACCATGGCCAGCGAAGCAGTCCTCACCCTCACCGAAGCGAATTTTGAATCTGAAGTCACCTCTTCCACCGTGCCGGTGCTCGTGGATTTCTGGGCTGAATGGTGCGGCCCATGCCGCATGCTGGGACCGATCCTGGACGATCTGGCCAAGGAGCAGGGCGACAAGGTGAAGATCGGCAAGGTGAACGTGGATGAGTCGCCGAATCTGGCCACCCAGTTCAGCGTGCGCTCCATTCCGATGATGGTGTTTTTCAAGGACGGCAAGGCTGTGGAAACCGTCGTGGGCGTGCAGTCCAAGGACGCCCTGACCAAGCGCCTTGCTGCGCTGGCTTGAGTGATGGTTGACTGACTCCTTTTGAAGCAGCCGCTGGATTGATTCCGGCGGCTGTTTTTTTGTGTCTGCGCCAGGGCAGAAAAAAGGGAGACGCGGATGAAAACCCACGTCTCCCTGATGGATGATTCAGATGAGACTACTCGTCGCCAAAGGAGATGCCGATGGCGCGGGAGGCGCGGACGATTTCGCTGTCTTTGCTGACGAGGCGGAGCTGATGCACGGCTTCCTCGATGGGTACGTCGCCGACCTGATACTGCTGGTAGCTGACCATGCGGCCAAAGCTGCCCTGGGCGATGAGTTCGACGGCCTTGGCTCCGAAGCGGACGCCGAGGATGCGATCCAGCGCCGTGGGGGCACCACCGCGCTGAAGATGGCCGAGGGTGCAGGAGCGGGTTTCCTTGCCGGTGTCTTTTTCGATCTGCCGGGCCACGTAGTCGCCGATGCCACCGAGGCGGTCTTCGCCTTTGGCACCGACTTTTTCCTTGGTGAGGAGTTCGCCGGATTCCATGCGTGCGCCTTCAGCGACGACGACGAGGGTGCTGTGGCGGCCTGCGGCATCGCGTTTGCGAATGGCCTTGGCCACGTGATCGAGGTGGAAGGGGATCTCGGGCAGCAGGATCACATCCGCGCCGCCGGCCATGCCGCCGTAAAGGGCGATCCAGCCTGCGTGGCGTCCCATGACTTCCAGCACGATCACGCGCTTGTGGCTTTCTGCGGTGGTGTGCAGGCGGTCCAGCGCATCCACCACGGTGGCGACGGCGGAATCAAAGCCGAAGGAGGTGGCGGTGGCCTGGATGTCGTTGTCGATGGTCTTCGGCACGCCGATGATCGGAATGCCCATCTGGTACAACTGCAGGCCGGTGGTGAGGCTGCCGTCTCCGCCGACGACGATGAGCGCGCCGACTTCGAGGTGGCGCAGGGTGTTCTTGGCTTTCTCGACGATTTCCACGGGCACCTGGGAGACATTGCCTTCGCCGACTTTGGCGACGAAGTGGCCCTTGTTGGTGGTGCCGAGAATGGTGCCACCGAGCTTCATGATGCCGATGGTTTTTTCGGGACTGAGCATCATGTAGTCGCCCGGCGGGAGCAGACCTTCAAAGCCATCACGGAAGCCCACGACTTCCCAGCCGAGGGTGGTGGCGGCGCCGACGACGCCATGGATGACTGCATTGAGTCCGGGGCAGTCGCCGCCGCTGTTGAGAATGCCGATGCGCATAAAATGAAAAGGGGGAAAGGGGCTTGGTTATTGAACGGGACGGAAAAGACTCCGTGGAAATTCAGAATTGATCCAGCATCTGGCGCTTGTCCGTGATGGGACGGCCTGCGGCCAGCCAGCGGTCATACGCGGCCCAGCCCTGGTGCAGCAGTGTGCGTGCTTCTTCAAAGGGGCTGGCGGAACCGATCACGACGACGACCATGCGGTGGCGGTAGATGAGGCTGGAGTTGTCCGCCTGCACTTGCACCGTCGGGGGCTTTTCTGCGGAGATGACGAGGCAGCCGCCGGAGCGTGCGGTGTTGCCGGTTTTGATGCCGTCGATGCGGTCCACGCCGAGGAGTTGATTGGTGTTCCTCAGCGCCATGGTGAGCTGCTGACCGCCGCGGTAGATGGTGATGCTGCGGCTGGTCTGATTGGTGTAGAAACGCATGGCGGGCCGTGAGACGGCGTAGATGGCCAGGCGTGCGATGTCCGCTGCGCAGGAATAGGGCATGGGGCGGGAGTTTTCCAGGCCATGGGGATTGGTGAAGCGGGTGGCGCGTGCGCCTTCGCGCTTGGCGAGCTGGTTCATCTGCTTGACGAACTCCTCCATGGGATGTCCGGCGCGGGCGAGGCGTGAGAGGTGGTCCTTTCCGACGAAGTCGCCGAGGGTGATGGCGGCGACGTCGTCGCTGCCCATCATGGTGGCGTAGATGAGGTCACGCAGCGTCACCTGGTCTCCGGCCTGCAGGCCGATGCTGCTGGCGCCCGTCATCTGGAAAGCGTAGGCGGGGACGGTGGCGAGCACGCCGACGCCGACCTTGGAGGCCTCCGCCCAGTCGAGCGTGACCATGGCGGTGGCGATCTTGGCAAGGCCGCCGACGGGGCGCTTCGACTGCGCGTCTGCTGCGACGTGGACTTTTTTATTGAAGGCATCGACGACCAACACGGCTGACTGCGCCTGCAGGGCAGCACCACCGGTGACGAACGAGAGACAGATGCCAAGGATCAATGCGCGGGAGCTTAACCACGCCATGCTGGGGGAAAACATAGACGCGTGATGTTTAGCTGTCTGAACCATTATCGCAACCGTGGATTTCCCCCGATCATTTTCTAATTTGACGCTGGCGCTGGTGAAATTCATGCTCCGCCCCTCCCATGGCAACACTCCAGCAGCAGGCTCTCGCCCTCATCCAAACCTATTACTCCACCTTCAATTCCGGCGACCGGGAGGCATTTCTGGCCCTGCTGACGGATGACGTGGTGCACGACATCAACCAGGGCGGCGCGGAGACCGGGCGCGCGGCGTTTCGCACGTTTCTTGAGCGCATGGACCGCTGCTACCGGGAGCAGGTGTGTGATCTCGTGGTATTCGCTCATGAAGACGGCACACGCGGTGCGGCGGAGTTTTACATCGAAGGCGAATACCTCTCCACCGACGAGGGTCTGCCTCCTGCGGCAGGCCAGCGCTACAGGCTGCGCGTGGGCGCCTTCTTCGATCTGCAGGGCGGCCAAGTCAGGCGCGTGACCAACTACTACAACCTGGAAGAATGGCTGCGGCAGGTGGGGGCTTAAAAAGTACGATGGGCATTGCCTCACTGCGTTCGCCCTCCGGGCAGCCTTCGGCTGGCTATCTTCGCTGCGCTACGGTTCCTGCCCGTCGATCAGCGTTACCGCAAAGTCCAAAGCCTGCGCAGACCTCATCGCTGTTCTCCGAAACGCACCTTGGCGTTGAGCGGGAACAGCGGGGCGAATGAGGGCGTTGGCCGACGGGCAGGAGTGCCCATCGTACTTTCAGAAGCTGGGCCCTACTTCTCGAAGAAGGAGGACTCTTCGCGGTCGCCGACTTTGAGGTAACGGTAATAAACTTCAAGCTGGAGGGTGCAGAGGCACTGGCGGTAGATGGGGTCTGCGGCATCACCGGCGGGCCAGTTCGGGCGGCCGGCCTTGAAGGCACCGTCAGACTGC
>NZ_JBIPNG010000172.1:0-12346 GCF_044373815.1 Prosthecobacter sp.
GGGCAACTGGCCACGCTGGACGAGGTAATAAACCGTTGGAAGAGGGATGCGGAGGTATTCCGCGGTCTCTTTCACGGTCATGAGTTCGGGTGCTGCTAGATCGGCCATAAAATTGGGAGTGTGTCTTGTTGCCTGCGATGAACTGTAAAAATCGAAAGTGAGTCTCGTTGAGGAGTTGTTAACAACGCTAATCAATAATTTCTATCATTACAGGGTAATTATCGGGGTGTGGCTAAATGTGTGGTTCCGGATAATTGGTAGATTTGCGAATTATTGCCACAATTGCAAACCAAAAGTGTGTGGTAGTTAAAAAACTTCGGAAATCCTGAAGAATTTCATACAATTGCTATCAATCTAGAATTGGGAGCATCGAACGTGCGGAATAGAGCCAGTCCACTGGTCTAAATTTTATTTACATGGCAACTACGATGACTCCTTGTATTCCAACACGTTACGCAAGCCCATGGGAAGGCGGTTTCTTTGCAGTGGTTGTACGTGCGGCAACCCATTTGCCAAGTCGCCAGGCTTGGCCTAGATCAACCCTCCCATGTCTGATTCCATTCCCAATGTCCTCGCTGAACGTTACGCCACCGCCTCCATGCGCGCCCTTTGGTCGCCTGAAGGGAAAGTCAGACTGGAGCGTGATTATTGGATCGCAGTTTTGAAAGGCCAGCGCGATCTCGGCATCGGCGTGCCGGATGGCGTGATCGAAGCCTATGAGAAGGTGAAGGATCAGGTGAATGTGGCCTCCATCATGGAGCGCGAGCGCGTGACGCGGCATGACGTGAAGGCACGCATCGAGGAATTCTGCGACCTCGCGGGCCACGAGCACCTTCATAAAGGCATGACCAGCCGCGACCTGACTGAGAACGTGGAGCAGCTTCAGGTTTTCCGCTCTCTATTAGAGGTCCGCTCCAAATGCGTGGCGGCTCTCGTGGGCCTCGCACGTCGCGCCAAGGAGACGCGTGACATTCCGCTGACCGCACGCACGCACAACGTGGCCGCGCAGGTGACCACCCTGGGCAAGCGCCTGGCGATGTTCGGTGAAGAGCTGCTCGTGGCCTT
Source organism: Prosthecobacter sp. (assembly GCF_044373815.1). Lineage (GTDB taxonomy): Bacteria > Verrucomicrobiota > Verrucomicrobiia > Verrucomicrobiales > Verrucomicrobiaceae > Prosthecobacter. The sequence continues at coordinate 1,066 of NZ_JBIPNG010000172.1, forward strand.
TGGCGATCTGCAGCATCTCATCGCCAGCTACCCGGCCCGTGGGCTGAAGGGTGCCGTGGGCACCCGGCTGGATCAGATCACTCTCTTTAATGGAGACGCGAAAAAAGCGGCGGAGCTGGAAAGCAGCATCCTGAAGCACCTCGGCATGCCGGCGGCCTTCAATGCCGTGGGGCAGGTGTACCCGCGCAGTCTCGATCTGCAGGTGGTCGCCTCGCTTTGCCAGCTGGCCAGCGGTCCGTCCAGCTTTGCGCGCACGCTGCGCCTCATGGCCGGGCAGGAACTCGCCAGCGAAGGCTTCGCCAAAGGGCAGGTGGGCTCCTCCGCCATGCCGCACAAGATGAACAGCCGCTCCTGCGAGCGCATCAACGGCCTGCACGTCATCCTCAAAGGTTACCTCACCATGGCCTCCGGTCTGGCCGGGGATCAGTGGAATGAAGGGGACGTCTCCTGCTCCGTCGTCCGCCGCGTCATGTTGCCGGACGCCTTCCTCGCCATGGACGGCCTGCTGGAGACGCTGCTCACCGTGCTCAATCAGATGGAAGTCTTTGAAGCTGTGGTGGAGCAGGAGCTCATGCGCTACCTGCCGTTCCTCCTCACCACCACCGTCATGATGGAAGCCGTCAAAGCCGGTGCCGGTCGCGAGACCGCCCACGAAGTGATCAAAGAGCACGCCGTGCAGGTGGCCAAGGACATGCGCACCGGCAAGGTGCGCGAGAACGATCTCCTCGCCCGCCTCGTGGAAGACGTGCGCCTCACCCTCACCGCTGAGGACATGCAGCGCCTCGTGGAAGCCGGCAAAGCCAACGCCGGCGACGCCCCGCAGCAAGTGGACGCCTTCTGCGAGCACGTGGCCGCCATCAAGAAAGAGTACCCGCACGCCGCGAAGTATGAGCCGGGTGTGATTCTGTAAGCTTTCAATCGAGAACCTTCACAGCGGCGGCTTGTCTCAAGCCGCCGTTTTTTTTGTGGCCCCATGCCTGCATCATCATCCTGAAATTCTGCAATCTTGTGAATCCTGTCCAAATCAGCGTGGAGGAAAGATGAAGCTGGAAGTGGCAGGTGTCGCGGTGCCTGTTTTGACAGGATTAACAGGATCGCAGGATTCACAGAATTTTCTCAGACGAGATCTGTGCGCCTGCATCATCATCCTGAAATTCTGGAATCCTGTGAATCCTGTCCAAATCAGCGTGGAGGAAAGATGAAGCTGGAAGTGGTATGTGGCAGGAGGTCTGTTTTGACAGGATTAACAGGATCGCAGGATTAACAGAATTTTCTCAGACCGGACCTGCTGGCCTGCATCCTAATCCTGCAATTCTGGAATCTTGTGAATCCTGTCCAAATCAGCGTGGAGGAAAGATGAAGCTGGAAGTGGTATGTGGCAGGAGGTCTGTTTTGACAGGATTAACAGGATTAACAGGATGGCTGGATTGACAGGATTTCTTCGGAAGACATCCTTTCTACCACGCTCATGAAAGCCTCCTTCCACTCCATCACTCCCATGATCCCCACCGGCGGCAGTTTGGCGGAGGCGCTGAGCTTTTACGCGGACCACATGGGCTTCACCATTCTCTGGCAGGGCGATGGCATGGCCGGCATCGAGCGCGATGGCGTGTCCCTCAACCTCGTCGTGAACGACAACCAGAACTGGGCGGACAACGCGAGCTTCAGCATCGGCGTCTCCGATCTTGAGGCCCTCTACGATCAGTATCGGGCGATTCCCGCCCGGGTTGGACCGCTGGAACACAAGCCGTGGGGCAGGCGCGAGTTTCATCTCATCGCGCCTTCAGGCGTGTGCTTCCAGTTTTACCAGCGCGCAGCCGCCTGACCCTGCGCTGCAGGCAGAGCCGTCGCCGGGGAAACTTCCGCAACTTCCACAAATTCTGCGGGGGGGTGTACACGCGACGCTCTGCCCGGCAAGCGGGAGGCTTGCGCTACTGCCGTTGTCGTCACCGGTGGAGACTTCCACTGTTTCCACAGTTTCAACGGGGGGTGGTGTTAACCCACCGCCAACTCACTGGATTCTACCTTGGCAAACTGTCATGACTTCGGCCCTCAAGGGCACAAGGTTTGTCAGGTGAACTAGTGAATCTGTGGGATCAACGCTTGTTGGACAGCTCAAGCATCTGGTAAGGATCTGTCCTGCAAGTGGGACAACATGCAGTTTCATTCACAATCATGCCGAGTTTTACCCAGTCCGGTGAGTTCTATAGTGTCAGTTACGTGACAGGCCCTGCGCATGTCCTGCTTCAGGTCGCCTTCTCATCGGTTCCGGTTTCGGAACCTTCGCTTGTGGCACTGCCCGCCGTCAGCGCCCTGCCGCATACAGCCCTTGACCCACAGCAAATCCTTGGCGCCGTGCTCAACGCCGCTGTCGCAACGAATGCCGAGCTGGGCACGGCCTTCTTTCCATCTGTCATCCGCTATGTGGCTGATGATTCACCTCGCTACTCACTTTACGCCCACTGCGCCACCTTGCTCATCCGTCGTCTCGCCAGTGGAGAACCTTTTCAATCTGTCACACCCACGGTTTGCTGAGCCAGGGCTGGTCGCCTGCGCGTACACCCCCCCGCAGAAGATGTGGAAGTTGCGGAAGTTTCTTCCTGGCGGATGGCGTGTTAATTCTACTTTGGTAAGTTCTGATGTTTGGCTGGTCTGAGCGGGTAAACGAGATTAAGCGGGGAGGCAGGACGGTCCGTGTTGGAGCACTGCGATGAGCGTAGCGCGAAGATACCCCTGCCTTCTAAAAATGACCCTGCGTCCGGATCTCTTTTTGCCGTTGCAGAGCGCTTTGCCGCCTTTTGCGACAGTGCGACTCCGCTGTTTCGCACCACGACCCACAACGGCTCAGGACATGCGGGTGTTTACCTTCACGGCCTGATGCAGGCCCGCCCCCGCGCCAAAAACATGGAACGCATGGAAGAGGCCGTTGCGGGTGCTGACTATGAAGGGTTGCAGCACTTCATGACCGACTCGCCCTGGCAGGCGGGTCCGGTGATGGATCATGTCGCGCTGGATGTCTCCGGCCTGCTCGGCGGCCCGCAATGCCTCGCCTATGTCGATGAGACTGGCATTTCAAAAAAGGGTGACAAGTCCGTCGGGGTGGCCCGCCAATACAACGGCCGTCTTGGCAAAGTGGACAACTGCCAGGTCGCGGTCTTTGCCGCACTCGGAGCTGCGGAACGTGTCGCTCTGGTGGGAGCCCGCCTCTACTTGCCGCAGCATTGGTGCGAAGACCCGGCGCGCTGCAAGCAGGCGGGCATCCCGGTGGCGGACCGCGTTTTCAAATCCAAGTCCACGCTGGCGCTGGAGCTCATCACCCATCTGCGCGGCATTGGCGTGCAGTTCGCAGCCACCGCGCTGGATGCCGGTTACGGCAAGGAGCCCGGTCTGCTGCGTGCTCTGGATGCTGCGGGTGAGGTGTTCGTCGTGGAGGTGCACAGTTCGCAGCGCATCTGGCGTGATGATCCCTGGCCTGCGGCGCACCTGCCAGGCACGCAGCGTCGCGCTACTGGCAAGCTGCATGCGGTGGGCGCAGCGCTCAGCGTCCGTGACTGGGCCGGGGCACAACTGCCCGCAGCCTGGCGCACCGTCGCCTTGCGCCAGGGCACCCAGGGGGAGATCCGCGTGGAGTTCCTCCACCAGCGCGTGTATTTGTGGGACGGCGACGAGAGCTCCGCCAAGCTCTGGCATCTGGTGGTCCGGCGCACACTCGACGCCCAGGGACATGCAGGCAAGACCTCCTGGACGCTGAGCAACGCGCCGGCCGACACCCAGCCCGCGCAGATCGTGGCGATGGCCTGCGCACGGTATTTCATTGAGCGCGGCTTTCAGGATGCCAAGACTTCGCTGGGCCTGGCCGACTATCAGACCCGCGGCTGGCTCGCGTGGCATCACCACATGGCCCTGGTGATGCTGGCCATGCAGTTCCAGCTCCATGAACGCATGCTGCACGCGCAGGCCCTGCCGTTGCTGAGCACTGCGGACGTCGTCGAGCTGCTGCGACATCAACTGCCCGCAGCGGCGGTCACCCCGGAGAGTGTCATGTCGCAACTCCATCAGCGTCATCGAAAGCGACAAAACTCCATCGACTCCGCCTGCCGCAACCAAACCCCTCCCAATGACTTTTATGAATAGCCTGGAGAGTTACCAAAGTAGAATTAACGGAGACTGACGAGGTCCCGCATTCGGGTATTTTTTGGTGTGCGTGAGCGCATGTGCCCGACGAAAGCGGTAGCTGCGTTCGTGCCTCACTTCGCGACCGCAGTCCATATGGGAAGGCTGGGGGACAAGGTGGTGTGCCTTGGGCATTTATGGGCGGGGCGGAGCGTTGAGGGATCGGGACGATCCCTCTCTGGCGGAATGCTGGCGCGGAGGTGGGGGTGTTTGCGGAGTGCTGCGGACTGGAAGTCCGCGCTCCAGGGGCGCTTTGGCCTGCGGCGCTGAATTCTGAGATGACAGGCCTTCACCTAATCGACGCGGTTCAGTTTGATCACCACTTGAAGGTGATGGAGGAAGCGCTGGTCGACGGGCAGGAGTGCCCATCGTACTTTCGGAGGCACTTGGTTACTTTTCGAAGAAGCTGGCTTCTTCGCGGTCGCCGACTTTGAGGTAGCGGTAGTAGACTTCGAGCTGGAGGGTGCAGAGGCACTGGCGGTAGATGTCGTCGGCGGCATCTCCGGCGGGCCAGTTGGGACGGCCGCGCTTGAAGGAGCCATCGGACTGCTGGGCGCCGAGGATCTGGGGAAGGAACTGCTGATTGTAGAATTTCCAGTCTTCGCCGCCCTGCTGGAAGAAGGCTTGGGTGTAGTAATACCAGCAGTAGAGGTTGCAGTTTTTGTTCCAGTCGAGGGGCTCGGCGGTGAGGAAGTCGGTGAGGAACTTGATGCCCTTTTTGATGGGGGTGGTCTTGCCCTTGGCCATGGTCTGGAGGCCGAGGATGCCCACGCCGGAGAGGCTCCACTGATTGTAATGGGCGTCACGATTGGGGATGCCAAAACCACCGTCCTTGGTCTGTTTGTCTTCGAGGTATTTGGTCATCTTGGTGATGGAGCTGTGGAGTCCATCAATCTTGAGCCCGGAGTTCTTGGCGGCCTTGAGGGCCTGGAACTGCCAGCCGGCGACGGAAAGGTCTTCGCGGCTTTTTTTGCCGGCATAGAAACCGGTTTCGGTGTCGTAGACCCAGCTGCCGCTGTCCTGCTGATTGTCGATGATGATCTTGACGCCTGTCTCGAAGGCTTCGCGCATGCCGGGGAGGCTCTTGCTGCCGAGGCGGGCGAGGGTGTACATTTCGCCGAGGGCATAGGTGGCGATGCCGTGCTCATAGACGGGGGCGTTGCCTTTTTCCGCCTGACTGAAGAGTTTGTTTTTGTTCTTCTTCTGGGCTTCGATGAGGAACATGATGCCTTTGGTGACGTTTTCACCGTAGAAGGGGGACTCGGGCGTTTCGCAGCGACCGAGATAGCAGAGCAGCGCGAGACCGGTGAAGGCGCACTTGCTGTTTTTGCCCCAGGAGCCGTCGGGGTTTTGCTTGGTCTTGAGCCATTCCAGGGAGGCGCTGACGGCGGCCTCGCACTCGGGGGAACCGCCGTTTTGACGGAGCTTCTCAAGTCGTTCCTGCGTGGAGCAGCGGCTGCGCATGGAGGGTGGCAGGGTGACGAAGCCGCCTGCGGCTCCGAGTCCCTGGCCTTTGCCAAAGCCGCCACCGGCTCCGCCCATGCCGAAACCGCCTGCACCGCCGAGGGCGCCGCCGCCCATCATGGCGCTGACGTCGGGCATGTCGAGCGAGTCTGGGGGAGCCTCAGGCAGGGTGATGGCCGAATTCATGCTCGTGCTGACGAGCTTCTTCATCGGCATGGTCTTGTTGATGGAGCTGCGCTTTTTCTGCTGCACTTTGTGCTGCAGATCGGCGCTGGCCTTCGCACCCTGCGCGGTGCCGCCACCGGGGAGGAAGTCCACCTGCTTGTCCATGACACCGCTTTGGAAGACGATGAACAGGGCCAAGACGCCGAGACCGGCGTGGATCAAAATACTGAGAAGGAGGGAGCTGGCACCGGCCTTGAGCCAGAGCTGCACGAACTTGTTTGGCGGCTTGCCCACTTCGATGTGGGTGAGTGCTGGCGGGTGATAGATCTGGCCTTCGACGTGCTCGGCCACGACGGCTTCACCAGCGTCATCGGTCGGCACGGCGGCAGCTACGGCCACGCTCGGGGCGGGCATCACAGGGGCACCGGAAGGAGCTGGCATGGAGGGTGCCACGGCGGCAGGCACGGGCATGGCGACGGGGACTGCGGCGCTGGCGGGCCGGGGGGCCGGAGCGGCGGTGGGAACGGTGCCGGTGGAAGGTGCGGGCGGCGGCATCATGGCCGGCATGGGCATCTGCGGCATGTAGCCGGGGGGATAGCCGGGCATCTGGGGCGGGTAGCCCTGAGGCATCGGGTAGCCAGGCGGATAACCAGGCATCTGCGGTGGGTAGCCCTGCGGCGCCGGATAACCCTGAGGATAGCCGGGCATCTGCGGCGGGTAGCCCTGCGGCATGGGGTAGCCGGGTGGATAGCCAGGCATCTGCGGCGGGTAGCCCTGCGGTGGATAACCCTGGGGATAGCCCAGCGGCTGGGTGACACCCGGAGGGGGTGGCTGCTGGGGATTCTGCGGATTTTCCGGGGTTCCTGGCTGCGACGGATTCATGAAGATGACCTTTCCAGAGTATGAGGACGGAACTGCGGCCCCCTTTCTTGGGGTGCAGAAACTCAAAAAACTGACAAAAAAATCAGAATCCTTCGTCGCCGCCGACGGTGAAGGTCACATTGGCGACCTTGGCGACGGCGAGGGCGTTGAGCACGTCGATGACGCGCTCATAGGTAGCCTGCTCTTCAGCCTGAATGGTCACGATGACCTTGGCGTTGCGGTTGTCAGCCTCCTGCTTGAGACGCTTGAGCGTGCTGATGAAGTCAGGGAGAGCCTTGTCGGGACGATTGCTGTCGAATTCCTCTTCATTGAGGGTGACGGCACCGGATTCTTCAACGCCGACGATGATTTCGTCCGGCATTTCGGTGGGGGCATCGGCGCTGGGCGGGGCGAGGCCAGGGAGCTGGCTCTTGAGCTCGCGCTCGACCTTCACGGAACCAACCATGACCATGAAGAAGAGCATGATGACGAACACGACGTCGATCATGGGAGCGATCTGGAAGCCGACAGCGAGCTGTTCAGTTTCGATTTCGCGATGCTTTTTTTTGCCGGGTTCAGACATGAGGGGAAGAGTTACTCTTTGTTCAAGGCAGAGAAGGAAATGTCATCAATACCCGCCTGGGCAATGACGCTCATGACGCGCTGGATTTCGATCGCAGGGAGACGTTTGTCCCCACGAATAACCGCCCGGTACTTGGCGTTGGAGTCGTGGCGGGCGCGGAGTTTTTCCACGAGCGGCTCCACGACGTCATAAGAGCTGTTTTCAAAGAGGATGGTCGCCTTGCCATTGGTCCAGCGCACATTGATGTTTGCCTCGTTCTGAACGTCTTTTTCCTTTTTCTTGGCATCTTTGGCGACAGGGAGCTGAATCTCCTTGTCGATACTCAACACCTGCGCCGAGGTGATGCTCATAAAGAAAATGAGCAACACCAAGAGCACGTCAATCATCGGAGCAATCTGAAACTCCGGTTCGCCATCACCACCGCCGCCGCCGCCGCCCATAGTGTTAGTAGGTCAAGGGTTGAGTATAAGAGATAAGAGGAGGATGAATCAGGCTGCAGTGGCAGCCTGAACGTCGCCAGCGACCCAATTTGGGATGGCGGCGTAGAATTCTTCTTCACCGACGTGGGCGTCCTTGAGATGCGCGTAGGGCATCTTGCGGAAGAGGGCCATGATGATTTCCTGGAGATCGCTCATGCTGACCTGGAGGCGATTGCGAAGGAAGTAGAAGAACATGAACGCCGGGACGGCGATGAAGAGACCGGAGGCGGTAGCGATGAGCACCTCGCCGATAGCACCGGAGAGCTTGGCAGGATCCCCTGCACCGCTGGTCTTCAGGGTGGAGAAGGCGCGCATCATCCCCGTCACCGTGCCGGTGAGACCGATCATGGGGGTGCAAACACCGATAACGGAAAGGTAGTTGATGCGGGTCTGGATGGCTGCGTTGACCTTGTTGAGCTCGCTGAAGAGGGCGGCTTCGGTGGCGTCATGCCCGTCACCGAGGAAGCTGAGGCCAACACGTGTGGTGTTGGTGAAGGCGGAGGGACTGCCTTTGCAGAACTGGTAGGCACCGACGTAGTCACCGGCGCGGAAGAGATCCTGAACCTGGGCGACCTGGGCAGGTGGAGCGGCCTTTTTGATGGCCGTGCGCATCCAGAGGTCAACGGTGAGCCAGACGAGAGCGATGGAGCAGACGGTGATGGGATACATGACCCAGCCACCTTCGATGAAACGATCGATCATCGATTCGGTATGCACTTCAGCGGCAGCACCTTCCGGGGGGGCAGCGTCTTCAGCATACAAGTTGAAGGAGGTGAGGACACCCAGAGCCAGCAGGACGCAAAGGAACGCGCGGGCAGGGCCGTTGGGGATGTGGCGGGTCATGGTGGTGGCAGTGTTGGTTTGCATGGGGAAATGATTCAAGCTTTGGGTTTGGAGTCGGTGGGTTTGGCGGGCTCGCCTTCCTTGGGTTTGGCTGCGTCCGTTTTGCCATCGGCGGCGGCGGCGTCAGCCTCTTCCTCGGCGACATTCTTCATTCCGGCAATCGCGGCTTTCTCCTTGGTGGCTGATTCAGCGACCGGGGAGCCGGGATAGGATTCACTGATGCGGGCGAGGAAGGCGTTGGCGTCCTCATAGCGCTTCATTTTGATGAGGATCTTGGCGGCGTTGAGCTCGGCCTCAGGGACGCGCTGCATCTGAGTGCCGTAAAAGACGGGGATGCGCAGGTAGGCGAGCAGGGCTTTTTCCCACTCCTTCTTGCGGGTGTGAACGTCTGCAATCAGGGCCCAGAGGGAGGCGCCAATGGCGGAGTCGTCGGTTTCCTTCAGGATGCTCTGGGCTTCCACGAGAATGCCGGCGTAGTCGGAGGATGTCTGGCGTTCGATGTCGAGCTGAATGATGCGCAGGCGCATCTTCTGGGCATCGGTGAGCTTGAGGGCGCGGAGAGACGGGAGGGATTTGACGACTTCATCGAACTTACCGCCCTGATTGAGCGCTTCAATGTAGGCGAAGTAGATGTCGATGTACCAGTTGCCCTCGATGCCTTCGAAATTCTCAAAGAAGTCACGGCCTTTTTTCAGGACGGCGATGGCCTCCTCGGTCTTGCCTTTGGCGAGGAGGTCGGCTGATTCAGTGAGTTCGGCGGGATAGGGCCACTCGAGGGAATCGATGTTCTTTTTCTCCAGAATGGTGGTGGCTTTGTTTTCACCGATCTGAACGGTGCGGACAATCTTGCCGTCCTGAATGGAGAATTCGGAGGAGAAGACGCGGTTGCCGTCCTTGAGGACGATGGCCTGCCCGAAGGCGGAACCAGCGGCGACGACGGCGAAAACGAGCAAAAAGCGGGCGAACGAGTGCATGGAAATCGTGGAGTGGGTTCGCGTGAAATTACAGGGTGGGGAGGAGCTTCTCAGCCTCTTTCTTTTCCGGCTGACCCTCAAGATCCTTGCGGTCGACCATCTCCTGGATTGTTTTTTTGGCTTCCTCGCTCTTGCCGAGCGCCTTGAAGGACTTGCCGCAGAGGAGGTAGGCCTTGGCCATTTCATCCTTCCATTTCTGGTGGGCGATGAAGACGCGCTGGAAGTAGGCGATGGCAGCCTCGTGCTTGCCTTGGAGAGCCTCGATCTCGCCGAGCATGCGGAGGGCATTGGCGGTGGCGTGGCCGCGCCACTCCTTGGTGTTGGAGATGGTCTCGAAGATCTTCTTGGCTTCGTCATACTTCTTGAGTTTGACGAGGGTCTTGGCCTCACCCTGCGTGGCATCGAGCACGTGGGAGCTGCCGGGGTAGTTGTTCAGGGCATCACGGAAGAGTTCGAGAGCCTTGTCATTCTCACCTTTTTCGAAGGCGATTTCAGCCAGACCGACGGGAGCGCCGTCTGAAAATTCGCTGTCTTTGAAGAAGTCTCTGAGGCGGACGTAGCAGCCGTTGGCTTTTTCGAGATCACCTTTCTTGCGGGCGGCGTCGCCAACGATGCTGAGGAGCATGGGGCTGAGGTCATCCGGCTTGGCGACTTCGATGATGATGGTGAGATATTTCTCGGCCTTTTCAGGCAGCTTCATGGTCTTGGCGAGCCATGCCTTGGCGAAGAGAATGCGCATCTGAGCGGTGCCATTCATGGCGGCCTGCGGCGGGGTGAGCAGCGCTTCGAGCTGCTTTTCGACATCTTCAAAGGTGACTTCTGGCGCGGGAGCGGCCGCAGGAGCTTTTTCGGGGGCCTTGGCACCATCCGCAGGAGGTGTTGCTGGAGCAGCAGCGGCGGCAACGCGACGGCGTTTCGGAGCGCTGATGGTGACGAGCTGCTGAATCAAGCCTTCCACCTGCTGATTGGCGACGATGGGAATGCGGGATTTGATGTGTTCTGCGAGGAGCTTCTTGGCTTCCTCCACCTTGCCTTCTTTGATGTTGGCGCGGCTGATCCAGAGAATGGCTTTAAGGGCGAGATCGTCGTTGTCCTTGTGGGTGTTGTAATAACGCTGCCACATTTCAGACAGTTCCTTCCACTTGCTGGCGCCGACGTAGAGGTCCGTGACCTGATCCATGGCGTAGGTGAGCACGTCGTCGGTCTTAGCCTTGTCCACGGCGAGGGCGAACTGAATCATCGCGTTCTCATAATCGGCGCGCTGATTGTAGATGTCCCCCAGGAGGGCGTGCACCTGACCGATGTTTTGATCGTTTGGAGCGTCTTTGGCAATGCTCAGGAGCTCGGTTTCAGCGTCTTTTTTGTCGCCGCTCTGGAAATCAATGAAGGCGAGGCGGTAGCGTGCATCGACGACATACTGCCCTTTGGGGTTGTCCTTGATGTAGGTCTTGAGGGCCTTGGTGACGCTCTTGGAGTCGTTCTGATAGAAGTAAGTCAGAGCGATGCGGTACTGGAGATCGTCCTTGTAGGTGGTCTGCGGGAAGTCCTGGAGCACCTTTTCATAGGTGGTGCGGCACTCGTCGAAGCTCTGGAGTTCGAACTGGACGCTGCCGATGAGGAAGTAGAGGCGCTCTTTGTCGGCCTTGGGGAAGCTGAGTGCCTTTTTCCAAGCGGCGATGGCTTCTTTGAGCTGCTTGTTCTGGTAAGCCAGCATGCCGAACATCATGGAGACCTCGCCG
>NZ_JBIPNG010000580.1:0-3622 GCF_044373815.1 Prosthecobacter sp.
GCCATCCTCAGCGACAATGCGGATGAGCCGCACGCGAAACTGCTCGCTCAGGCATTGGCTGAAACCGACCACGCCACCACGCGGTCACTGGCTGAAGCTGTGCGCCGAGCGCTGCCTCACCGGGTGAATGAGGAAGATCGTGACGCCACCGTGCGCCGCGTTTTCCAGGCCTTGCGCATCGCCGTGAACGAGGAGTTTACCGCGCTTGACACTTTTTTGCGTCAATTGCCCACCTGTTTGCGCTCTGGTGCGCGAGTATGCATCCTCACCTTTCATTCCGGTGAAGACCGTCGTGTGAAGCATCTCTTCCGCGAAGGCCTGCGCAGCGGTCTGTTCAGTGCCACCAACGATGAAGTGATTCGTCCCACTTCACAGGAGACCCGTGACAATCCACGTGCAGCCCCGGCGAAGTTGAGGTGGGCGGTGAAGGCGTGAATTGAAGTGCATTCATGATGCGTATGAGTGAGCCATGTTCCAATCCGTTCGCATTCTTCTCCTGTTAGGACTTTGTTTTCCATGGGTTGCGCATTCTGCGCTGCAGGAGACCTGGGAGACTGGTTATGCCAAAGAAGACGCCACGGGACCGCATGTGCTGGGATTTTGGAAATTTGATGAAGAGTCCAAGGATGTGACGCTTCATGGGGCTGTCTTGAATCCGAAAGGGAAGTTTGGCGGGGCTTTGGAGTCGTTCCCGGGGTTTCCGGTTCAGGATCAACGACATGCGGCGGTGGTGGCGGTGAAGCCTGTGAAAGGGGCGTTCACGCTGGAGATGTGGATCAAGCCGAAGGCGGCGTTTGAACCGGGGTTGCGGTGCTTCTTGATGGACAAGAAGTATGTCGATCACACGGACTACCAGTGGCAGATTGGTGATGCAGATAAGGGCGGATTGCGGCGAATGTGGGTAACTTTGGGTTTTGGAGAGCAATCGAAGACGATTTACTCGCTGCCGTTCAAGCTGGAGACGGACGTGTGGCAGCATGTGGCCTTTACGTATGATGGTGCAGGTGATGGAAAATTTTATCGGAACGGGGTGGCTGCGGGTGGTGCAAAGCTGGCAGGTTTTGGCACGGTGATGCAGGGAATGAAACCGTTGAGCATTGGGGACCGGCTGGGCAGCAATTATGGCGGGTTCCCGGGGTTGATCGATGAGGTGCGTGTTTGTGAGGGGGTGCTGAGTTTTGAGCGCATCTCGATGCAGATTGTGGCAGGGCGCAGTGTTTGGAGGCGCATGGAGACGGCGAAGCCGGTGGAGATTGTTTGCACCAATTTGCAACGAGAGGTGCTGAAGGCGGCGCGGCTCAAGGTGAGTCTGGGTGGGACAACGGAGGAGTTTCTTGTGTCGGATTTGGCAATGGGGAAGAGTTTTACGGCCAAATATTTGTTCAACACGGCGCTCAAGGTGGATGAATATGAATTGAGGGCTCGGTTTGAGACGGGTGATTATGCGACTGAACAATCGACGGCTTTGAAAATCGTGGCGCGGGTGCCGGAGCGGATGCCGGTGATCATGTGGGGGGGCAGTGGTGAGGAGATGGAGCGGGTGAAGGATCTTGGCTTCACGCACTTTATTGGACTGGGCGCGGACTACAGTGAGATGTGGCATCAGAAAAAGATCGTGCCGCCGGCGAAGCCGGAGGTGATCGCGAAGAACCGGGCGATGCTTGATCAGGCGCTGGCGAATGGGCTGGAGGTCATTGCGAGTTTGTCGCCGGCTGCGGCGCTGGAGAAGGAGGAGAAGAACCTGCGCATTGGACGTGATGGGAAGGCTTATGCGCGGCAGGACATCTGTGCGTCGCTGCCGGACTTTGCTTCTTTTTTTCAAGTGGTGGGGATGAGTGTGGCGAAGGCTTATGGGGATCATCCGGCGTTCACGACGGCGTTGATTGATTCGGAGGTGAGGGATAACACGCAGGTGAGTTTCAATTCGGTGGATGTGGAGGCTTATCAGAAGTTTGCGAAGGCAGAGATTCCTGCGGAGGTGACGGCGAAGTGGGGGGTGGATTGGACGAAGATGAAGGATTTTCCGGTGGATCGTGTGATCGCGGATGATCATCCTGTTTTGAAGTATCTGCGCTGGTTCTGGACGGTGGGGGATGGCTGGAATGGTCTGCATACGTCACTGCACAAGGGGGTGAAGAGCAGCAAGGTGTGGACGTTCTTTGATCCGGCGGTGCGGCAGCCGAGCATCAGCGGGGCGGGCGGTGGTGTGGATGTGATCTCGCACTGGACCTATACTTATCCTGATCCGCTGAAGATTGGAATGTGTGCGGATCAGTTGTTTGCGATGAGTGCGGCGACGGGGCGGAATCAGCGGGTGATGAAGATGACGCAGTTGATCTGGTATCGCTCACAGACGGCACCGATTGGCAGCAAGGCGCCGGGTGAGGTGGTGGCGTGGCAGGATCATGATCCTGATGCGGCGTATATCACGATTGCGCCGATGCATTTGAAGGAGGCGCTGTGGACGAAGATCGCGCGGCCGATTCAGGGCATCATGTATCATGGGTGGCAGTCGCTGGTGGCGACGGACAGCCCTGGGGGTTATCGATTTACGAATTCAAACACTGCGCCGGTGCTCAAGCAATTGTTGCATGATGTGATTGAGCCGCTGGGGCCGTCGCTGATGGCGATTCCTGATGAACGCAGTGAGGTGGCGTTGTTGGAGAGTTTTACTTCGCAGATGTTTGCGCATCGCGGCAGTTACGGCAACAACACGGACTGGGCGGCGGATGTGTGGCTGGCGCTGCAGCATGCGCATGTGCAGACGGACATCGTGTATGAAGAGACACTGCTCAAGAACGGGCTGAGTGGTCGCAAGGTCTTGGTGATGCCGTATTGCGATGTGCTGACGAAGGGCGTGGTGACGCGGATTCAGGACTGGCAGAAGAAGGGCGGCAAGATTGTGGCGGATGAGTTTCTGTGTCCGGCGCTGAAGGCGGATTTCCTATTGCCGAGTTTCAAGCGGGTGAAGAAGGCGGATGAGGACAAGGCGAAGGTGCTGGAAATGGCGAAGACGGTGGGTGGCTTCGCGCTGCCGCAGAAAGCGATGTGCGACAATCCGGAGATCATCGTGCGCACACGGAAGTTTGGGGATGCGACCTATGTGTTTGTGGTGAACGACAAACGCGAGTTCGGCAACTACGTGGGCCAGCATGGGCTGGTGATGGAGAACGGGGTGCCATCGAGCGGGGTGGTGAGCTTGAAGGTGGAATCGGCGAATGTGTATGAATTGACGGGAACGCAGTTCATCGTGCCGAAGCGTGGAGAAGACGGTTTGATGAGCTGGCCGGTCGATCTGGGGCCCTGTGATGGGCGCATCTTCATGGTGCTGCCGAAGCCGCTGCTGGGCCTGAAGCTGGAGGTGCCGGAGAACGCGGTGGTGGGGAACAGCGCGAAGATTGCTGTCAGCATCACCACCACGCAAGAAGCGCCGACCAAGGCGGTGATTCCGGTGCGGGTGGAGGTGCGTGATGCGAGCGGGAAAGCTGCGGAAGGGAGCGGGTTTTATGCCGCTGAGAATGGCATCGTGGAAATCAAGCTGGACCTGGCGCCAAATGAGGATCCGGGCAGCTGGGAAGTGCGGGTGAAGGAACTGGCGAGCGGGATGGAGGCGCGGAAGTGG
>NZ_JBIPNG010000173.1:0-12336 GCF_044373815.1 Prosthecobacter sp.
GCTTTCACGCATCGACTGGAAGGCCACGTCACGCCGCTCCATGCTGGTGAGCCGTGACTACGAGGAGACGCGCAATCAGACGATCCTGCTGGTGCCGGACTGCGGCCGGCGCATGCGTGCGCTGGATGGCGGACTCAGCCAGTTTGATCACTGCTTGAATGCGATGCTGCTCATCGCCTTCATCGCGCTGCGGCAGGGGGATGAAGTGGGAGTGGTGGGTTTTGGCGGAGTGCAGCGCTGGCTGCCGCCGGTGAAAGGCGCGCACAGCATGCCGAAGCTGCTCAACCATCTCTACAACTACGAGGCCAGCAGCGAGCCGAGCGACTTCATCGAAGCGGCGGAACGTGTGATGACGCTGCAGAAGCGGCGAGCCCTGGTGATCATGCTGACCAATCTGCGCAGCGAAGACGGCGCTACACTGGCGGCGGCCGTCGGCGCGATGCAGAAGCGACATCTGGTGCTGACCGCCACCCTGCGTGAGCAGGAGCTGGAACAGCGTGCGGCGGCTCCCATCGATCACCTGCACGACGCGCTGCAATACGGGGCGCTGACGCATTACTTTGGCGAGCGCCGCCAGCTGCTGGAGTCGATGCGTGCGCGCCGGGTGCTTACGGTCGATGAATCAGCGCAGATGCTGCCGGTGGCGCTGGCGAACAAGTATCTGGACGTGAAGGCGGGCGGGCTTCTCTAAATCAGTGCTTTACATCATGTGGCGCTTACCGCTATATGTGGCGTTATTTGCGACAAATTTGTCATGGATGAAGGTGAGCGCATGCCAAGTTCAATCAACCACTGGTCCTTGCCTTATCCGCAGGCAGATCAGCGCCGTCATGAGGTGGCCCTGACCCGTGCGATGCAACGCGTCTGTGCCAGTGGAAGCTATATTTTGGGTGCCGAGGTGGATGCGTTTGAAACTGAATTTGCTACTTATCTGGGGCTCAGCCAGGTCGTGGGCGTGGCAACCGGGACGGATGCGATCGAGCTGATTTTGCGGGCGCTGGAGATTGGAGCCGGGAGCAAAGTGGCGGTGCCATCCTTTGCCCCATCAGCAGTGGCGGCGGGGGTGGCGCGCAGCGGTGCGGCACCTGAGTTTGTCGATATAGAGCCGGGCACGTTCACGCTTTGCTCTGAGTCCTTGGATGCCCTGCTGTGTTCTCCCCGGGGGCGGGGGGTGAAGGCGGCGGTGGTTGTGCATTTGTACGGACACCCGGCGGACTGGGAAAGTCTGCAACGTGTGGCGGATGAGCACGGGATTGAGCTGCTGGAGGACTGTGCGCAGGCGCACGGTGCCATGTGGCATGGGCGGCCTGTCGGAACGCTGGCCAGGGTGGCGGCGTTCAGCTTTTACCCAACGAAGAATCTGGGGGCACTGGGAGATGCCGGTGCAGTGGCGACGAATGACACCGAACTGGCGGAGCGTTTGCGCATGATCCGACAGTATGGCTGGAAGGAGCGCAACATCAGCGAGCAGCCCGGTGTAAACAGCCGGTTGGATGAACTGCAGGCGGCGGTGCTGCGGGTGAAACTGGGTGCTTTGGATGAGAGCGTTCTGCAAAGAAGAAGGCTGGCGGCGGAATATGATGCCCGGCTGGTGGGCAGCCGCGTGGTGACTGCGCCGATGGTGCGGGGCGGGTGTGAGCATGCCTACCACCAGTACGTGGTGCGCTCTGAACGGCGGGACGCGCTGATGCTGCACCTGCAACGAGCCGGGATTCCGGTGGCGGCGCTTTATCCCGTACCGCTGCACCGGCAGCGTGCTTTTGGCGGTGGCAACGAGCTGCTGCTGGAGTCTGACCGGGCTGCTGCTGCGGTACTGTCACTGCCCATGCATCCTTACTTGTCCGAGGATGCCTTGGGTGCCGTCTTGAAAGCCATGGAAAGGTTTGAACATGAGGGCGCCTGAGTACGATCTCATGCGGGCGGTGGAGGACTGCCACTGGTGGTATGCGGTGCTGCGCAGCCAGGTGCTGCATGCCCTGGCAGGGCGACTTCCGCCACGTGGCCGGCTGCTGGATGCCGGATGCGGCACGGGGGGGATGCTGGAGTTTTTGAAGGGACGGATTTGTGATCTGAATGTGGCGGGTGTGGATGTTGCGGAGGAGGCGGTGCGGCACTGCCTCCAGCGCGGCCTGAGCACCGTGCAGCTGGGTTCGGTGGAGGCGCTCCCGTATGCGGATGCAGCCTTCGATGCAGTCCTCAGCCTGGATGTGCTGTATCATGATGGTGTGATCGAAAAGCGGGCGCTGGCGGAAATGGGCCGTGTGCTGCGCCCGGGTGGCCTGATGGTGCTGAACCTGCCTGCGTTTGAAGGTCTGCGGGGATCCCACGATGTGGCGGTCAGCGGTGCCAGGCGCTATGGAGCATCTCAGGTGCGGACGTTGCTGGAGCATTCGAGCTTTTCCGTTGAAATAATCCATTATTGGAATGCCTGGCTGTTTTTGCCGCTGCTGGCGTGGAGGCGGTTGAGCCGGATGAGAACTGAGCCGGCGGCTGCGGGTGAGTCGGATCTGAAGCTCACGCCGCGCTGGATGAACTCGCTGCTGGCAGGCATGGGCAAACTGGACGCCGGGCTGTGTCGGGAACTGCGCGTGCCGTTTGGCTCCTCCGTCTTTGCTGTCGCGCGAAAAGCGAAACGACCAACCGGAGGGATGCTTCATGGAATCAACTGAGGCTCCTCCAGAACTGAGCTTTGTGGTGCCGCTGTACAACACGGGCGAAGGTCTGCGCCCGTTGCTGGACGCCTTCCGCGCCATGTCGCTGCCGGAAACCTGGGAACTGGTGCTGGTGGATGACGGCAGCACGGATGGCACAGCGATGGCGGCCCGGCAGGCGGTGGTGGATTTTCCCGCGGCCGTGAGTGTGGTGGAGCTGGCGCGCAACTTTGGTGAACATGCCGCCGTGATGGAAGGCTACCGCCATGCCTGTGGTGACTTCGTGGTGAACCTGGATGATGATCTGCAAAATCCCCCAGGTGAAGCTGTCAAACTGGTGCGTCACCTGCGCGAGTCCGACGCCGAGGTGGTCTATTCGCGCTATGCGAAAAAGAAGCATCACTGGGCGCGCAATGTGGCCAGCTGGCTGGCGAACTGCTGCGCTACGTTTCTGCTCGGCAAGCCGCAGGATCTTTACCTCTCAAGCTTTCGGGCACTGCGTCATGACCTGGTGGGGCGGATTGTAGCGTATCGCGGTCCCTATCCTTATGTGGATGGATTGATCCTTGGTGCCACAAATCGCATCGCTACGCTGGAGGTGGAGCATTCGGAGCGCCAGGGCGGGCGGAGCGGCTACACGCTGCGCAAGCTGATCCGGCTGGCGCTGAGTTTGCTGTTTGATTTCAGCGTCATGCCGCTGCGAATCGCCAGTGTGCTGGGGGTGCTGCTATGTGTCCTGGGCGGATTGATTCTGGCTGAGGTGGTGCTTGAAACCCTCTTTGTGGGGCAGCGGCAGCTTGGCTGGGGTTCGCTGATGGGGGCGCTGGCCGTTTTCAGCGGTGCCCAGCTGCTGATGCTGGGGATCATCGGTGAATACGTCGGGCGTGCGTTTCTTACCGTATCCGGCAAGCCGCAAAGCCTTGTGCGTACTTTGACAACCCACGTGAAACCACCGTCTGCATGATCCAAGAAACCAACATTGAAAACTGCTCCGTGCGCGGTGTGCGTCTGTATGAGATGCGCCATGTAGTGGACCACGTACGGGGTAATCTCACGGCGCTGGAATTCAGCCAGGACCTGCCCTTCGTCGCGCAGCGCATCTTTCTCACCTACGGCATCCCATCCCAGAGCACACGCGGAGAGCACGCCCACCGCTTGTGCGAGCAGTTCCTCGTCTGTGTGCATGGCGAGTGCCACCTCAGTGTGGATGATGGAGAAAACCGCGAGGAGTTCTGTCTGAATCGTCCAACCTTTGGCGTGCTGGTGCCGCCCATGGTATGGGCGCAGGAGTATCTGCATTCAGCGGATTCGGTGCTGATGGTGCTGGCCTCGCGCCCGTATGAGTCAGAGGATTACATACGTGATTACAATGAGTTCACGGATATGGTGAAAGGATGGAAAACGAAGCCATGAATGCCAGCACCATCACAGCGGCGTGTGAGCCGGTAATGGCGACGAGACTGTCGCGCTGGTGGGCTGGCACCACGAATGCGATGCGCAGCCAGTCCTTCTGGCTCACGATTGCTGTGATGATGATGGTCACGCTGGGCATCGGCTGGCTGGACTTCATCACCGGCTTTGAAGTGACGTTGTTTGTTTTTTACGGCATCCCTATTTTTCTGGCGGTTTGGTGGACTGGAACCAGGGCGGGGCTGTTCATTGCAGTGCTGTCAGGCGTGGTGTGGTGGCTGGCAAACATGACCACGAATCCTTACGAGACCCAGCTGGGGTATGCCTGGGCTCTGGTCAACCGGCTGGTGTACCTGTGTGTGGTGGTTTTTGCCGTGACTGCGCTGCGCAACAAACAGGAGGCTGACGAGGCGCGTATCCTGATGCTGGAGGAACGGCGGCAGCTTGAAAAAGACATTGTCAGTGTGAGTGAGCATGAGCAGCAGCGCATCGGCCAGGATCTGCATGACGGCATCTGCCAGCAGCTGGCGGCGATCGGCTGTGCGGCGCGGGTGCTGGCGGAGGACCTGCAGGCGCAGGGGGTACAGGCCGCGCATGACGCCAGCTTGATCGAGGGATCGCTGCAGCAGGTGGTGATGGAGGCGCGCAATCTCGCGCGTGGCATCTTTCCGGTGCATGTGGACCGCAGCGGCCTGGCGGCGGCGCTGGCGGATCTGGGGAAAATGATGAGCCGTCTGACCGGCATCCCGATCGTGGTCAATGACTGCGTGGATGTGCCGCTGGATGCCCCGGAGGTCTCGATGCATCTCTACCGCATCGCCCAGGAAGCTGTGGCGAATGCGGTCAAGCACAGCGGCGCGACGGAGGTTCAAGTGACGATGAAGCTCGAGGACGAAATGCTGGAACTGCGGGTGGAGGACAACGGCAAAGGCATGCCGAACATTTCACGCACGCGTGGCGAAGGAATGGGGCTGCGGACGATGCACTACCGTGCGCAGGCGCTGCAGGCCGTGCTGGGCATCGAGCCGCGCACCCTGGGTGGAACCATGGTGAGCTGCCGTGTGAAGCTCAAAGATCTCAAGGAACTCAAACATCTCAATGACCATGAAGAAAACTGAATTGAAAGCAGCGAACAGCTGCAAGGTGCTGCTTGTCGAAGACCATCCCATGTTCCGGGAACATCTGGGACAGCTGATTGATCGTGACCTGGGCATGTCCATCTGTGGTGAAGCGGACAACATTCGTGATGCCATGCGGCTGATCCTGGAGACCAAGCCCGACATCGCCATTGTGGACATCACCCTCCATGGCTCCAGCGGACTGGAGCTGCTCAAGGACATCAAGGCGCAGGGGCTGGACATCAACGTTCTCGTGCTTTCGATGCATGATGAGGAACTCTACGCCGAGCGCGCCCTGCGTGCCGGTGCCAAGGGCTACATCACCAAAAACGAAGCCTCCACGGAAGTGATCGAGGCGATCCGCTGCGTCATGAACGGGGACGTCTATGCAAGCCGGCAGATGACGGCAAAGCTGCTGGAGCGCATGACGCAGAAACGCAGCAATTCTGAACTGGCCGGGATGGAAACGCTGGCTGACCGGGAGCTGGAGGTGTTTCAAATGCTTGGCCGCGGCAAGAGCACGCGCGAGATCGCCCAGACCCTCAATCTGGGAGAGTCGACCGTGGAAACTTATCGTGCCCGCATCAAAGAAAAGCTTCAGCTGCGCAGTGCCGCCGAGCTGTACCTGCGTGCAGGACAATGGGTTCGCGACCATGGTGCCTGACCTGACTGGCACCCAGGCAAGATTGTGCATGCTGGATTAAATCCCGAAATTCCCAGCTGAGGCACGACTGTTTTCCTCGATTTATACGAGGTTTGAGGCGTGTTAGCCGCACAATGCATTACTCCTGGCTGAGGAATGATAAAGGTTTTCGTCAACGTCTTCAAAAAATATCTGATGTTCATGTCGTAGGTTGATGTGTTTCTAGATATCAGCCTAAGATAAAATTAGATTATTGGGTGTCAAATTTGACGCTCAAGCTGGTGCACAAAAGGGAGGCGAACGAATTCACATGCGTGGTCTGAGAGAGCTGGTCATTCCACAGCGGACGTAGTGCAATGCCTCCGCAGGGCTCCGCCACGGAGTGCGAGTGACCGACAGTGATTGTCCTCGTGCGGTTGTTTCCTCCCTAAGCTGAATCCCTCGCAATGCTGGCACAGCGAGGCATTTAAACATGGCTCCTTGATGCCAGTCCGCGTGTTTCTGTGATGGCCGATCTCGTTAAGTGCAGTACGTGAGAGGTCTTCTGGTTTGGTGATTTCTTTAGCACTCGTGGCAGTTAACGCGACACGGCATGTCTATTGCTGAGAGCGGGCGTTTCAGCGCAAACTTTCGTCAGTTAAAAATCACCTGACCGAAATCATGTCAAAACGCAGACGTAGCAAACATCCCAGCGGCAAAGCCGTGACTCACGTCGTCACGAGTACGCGAGTGATCAACGTCGCATCTCTGGGTGCTCTTTCAGAGCCAGAGCAAACATCACCTGCCTCCGGGTTTTGGGTTCACGCAGCTATGGCGGCTTTGCTGCTGGCTCTATCAGCCAGCCTTTACGTCTGGACGGCCGATTTTCCGATGGCGTTCGACGACCATACCTATCTCAAAGACAATCCGTTTTTCCGTGGAGGAAACACCTTTGATTATCTGAAGGACTTCAACGAGTTCGTGAAGCGGCCGTTTAAAATTGGGTCTGATCCTGATTACGCCGTCAATGCTGTCATGCGCCCGGTCGCCTATGCGAGTTTTCGCCTGAACTACAGTTTGGATGAATTCAACCCACACTGGTACCGACTGGCGAATGTGGCGATTCACGCAGTGAATGCGATCCTGGTCTATGCACTGGTGACTGCGCTGCTCCGTCGTTCGACGCTGGCCGCCAGTTTGCAGCGAAGTTCCGTTCTGTTTATTTCTGCGACAGCGGCCCTGCTGTTTGCGGTCCATCCGCTGGCCACGGAATCAGTGACTTACATCGTTCAGCGTTTTACCTCGCTGGTGGTGCTTTTTTCGCTCCTGAGTTTGTGTCTGTATTTCGCCTCATGCTCGGTGCAGTCCAGGTGGAGCAGGTGGCTATTGCGTGGCGGCGCGGTGGCGGCGGTGCTGCTGGCCATGCAGACGAAGGAAGATGCCTTCATGATCCCGCTGCTGGCGGTGCTGCTGGACTGGCTGGTGCTCGGCACGCGGCTGCGGGCGGCGGCCCTCAGGGCGCTGCCGCTGCTGCTGTGCATGCCGCTCATTCCTGTGCTGGTGTTTATGACGGCGGCGGCGCAGCACGGCGGCTTTAGTTTCGATGCCGCCATGAACATCGTGAATTCACGGGATGAGCCGCTGAGTCACTGGCACTACTTTTTGACCGAACTGACGGTCATGACCCACTACCTGCGGCAGATGTTCTGGCCCAAGGGGATGAATCTCGACCCTGAGTGGCCGCTCTATTGCTCGCTCTTTCAGGGGCCGGTACTGCTGGCCTTGGCCGTGCTGAGCGGGATGGTGCTGACGGCATGGGGACTGGTCCGCCGATTCAGGGGGGATGTGCGCTTTGTTTTGGTTTTTGCCTGTGTGGGATGGTTTTTCATCACTATCTCCGTGTCTTCGGCGCTGACACCGTTGCCGGACTTGGTGGCGGAGCATCGTTCCTACCTGCCATCCATTGGCATTTTTATTCTGGTGGCATGTCTGCTGGACTGGCTGCGGAGCAGCAGCAGCGGTGCCCGCGCCCATGTGCTGCGGGTGGGGATTCCGGTGTTCACCCTCCTCTGTGTGGGCGCGCTTTCATGGAAAACCTGCATTCGCAACAATGTCTGGCGGACGCGAGAAAGCCTCTGGGAGGACACCGTGGCGAAGAGTCCGGGCAAGTACCGCACCTGGGGAAATCTGGGCGCGGCCTACTCCGATGCCGGGAAGAATGAAAAGGCGGTGCATTGCTTCCGTGAGGCGCTGAAAGTGGAACCGCGCTTTCAAAACGGACTGCTCAATCTTTCCAACTCACTGCTCAGGCTCAACCGCCCCAAGGAGGCGCTCGACACCACGATGCAGCTCATCAACATCGACAAAACCGCCACCACCAAGCCGCCGGTGGCATTCACCCTTGGCCTCAGCCTCGCAGGAGTGGGGAGGTACGATGAAGCTGTTGCCGTCTTCCGGGACATCCTGCGAGCCATGCCCAATGATCCCCAGGCGCACAAAGCGCTGGGTCTTGTTTATTATCAGACGGGCATGCCCCACCGGGCTCTTGATCATTATCAAGCTGCCGCACAGGTGCAGCCGGGGGATCCCCAGCTTCAGAAGCTCATTGAAGCGGCTCAGATCGCGCTGGCTGGGAAGGGCAGGCCGCGTTGAGGCAGAGGGAATTCAACGTGATGGTGGAATGCGTGCCGTCGATTCGGCGGCAATCCACCCGGCAATGAGTTTCAACACCTCGGCGCGCTGGTGGAAGAACAGGAAATGATCTTCACCTCCAAAGTGGTGGGAGGTGACGTCAAGACCGCCTGCCTTCAGCTTTTCAGCATAACCGGAGACATACTCCCAAGGCACGCGGTCATCGCTACCTCCTGAAAGGATCAGTGTGCGGCGCGTTTGCAGACGTGCGGCGAGGTCCGCCGGCTTGATGCGATTGTGAAACACCGCTGAGAGAAAAATCAGGGAGCGGAACTTTGGGCCACCGGTTGATTCGGCCAGACACACGCCTTTGCCGCCATTGGAGAGGCCCATGAGGTGGATGTGATCGGGATCAATGGCCGCATGCTTTCCGGCATCGGCTATGGCACGCGTGATGGTCTCGTAGCCTCCACGCTTTTCCCAACTTCCCATGCCAAAGCTGGGGGCGATGACGGTGATGCCGAGTTCATCAGCGATTTTGGAAAGCAGCCAGATATAAGCTTTGAAATTACCGCCGCTGCCATGCAGGAAGACCAGGACGGGCGTTGGTTTGCTGCGGTCCACGCTGGCCGGAATGTAGTGAAAGTAATGGCCGTCACGGAAATCCCTGAAGCCAATCTCGCGATAGATGGACGGCAGAGCAGAACCGACGGCGGTGAAGTCTGGATCCGCGCTGATCTCAGCATAAAGGGTGTCGGTCATCGCAGCGAGTTCTCTGCGTTGCTGCCGGGTGAAGAACGGATCGAAGGCCACCGCCACCGCATAGCCGAGATGGATCTGATCGATTTCTGGCAGGAGGGAGCCGATGGAACTGCGGTCATAGTGCCAGCCACCGTCGGAGAAGCGCGAGTGAATCCGTGCCGTCTCTGAGGTGTGCGCATCGGGAGTCTGCCAGAGTGCGCCTGCTACGCCGAAACATGCGGCGAGAGACGAAATTTTTCCCAACCACACCTGGATCACGGAGCCGCGTTCATCACCGATCCAGTAGAGCAGGGGGCTGACTGCCAGCAGGCCGATGGAGGTGCTGAGAAGCATGCCTTGCCAGGTGTGCATGCAGCAGAGGCCGAAAACTGCCAAGGGGGCCAGGACAAGTGCCAGCATGAGCGCGAAGGCTTTCAGGAGGACGAGCGGCGATGACATGCCGCATGCAATGCTGCTGGCAGAAGATGACAACGAGTTCTTTTGCCGTCGGCTGCATGCCTGGATTCCAGACTTTTCGCCTGAACAATGAGGGATTTGATTCTTGGCAAAGTTCTCGGAATGCGCCTTTCTGATCCCATGCTGAATCCGCCCCCTTTCATCTCATGAATGGAAGTGCTGTAAACAGCACCGATGTCTGGCCGCTGCCTGTGGGTGTCAAAACGCGGGCGGGAAATATCACTGTCAGAATGCGCGCCAGCCCTTGCTGGGTCTCGCTGTCAGCGCCCATGCTGCTGACGGTGCTTCTTGGCTGGCTGGATCACGCCACCAGCTGGGAGATCAGCTGGTTTATTTTTTACGCTTTTCCCATTATTCTGGCCGTCTGGTGGTCCGGCGTCAGCGGGGGAATGGCTGTGGCCATCGTGTCCGGCGGAGTGTGGTGGGTGGCCAACATACAATCCAATCCCTACACGACCCAGATGGGCTATGCGTGGGCTACGATCAACCGGGAGTTCTACTTCTGTGTGCTGGTGTTTGCGGTGAATGCGGTGCGCAGCAAGCAGGACGCTGACGCGGCCCACATCCGGATGCTGGAGGAGCGGCGACAGCTCGAGCTGGACATCATCCAGGTCAGCGAGCATGAGCAGCAGCGCATCGGCCAGGATCTGCACGACGGTCTCTGCCAGCAGCTGGCGGCCATCGGCTGTGCCGTGCATGCACTGGCGGAAGAACTGCATTCGCAGCAACTGCCGGCGGCGCATGATGCCGCCCTGGTGGTGGAGTCCGTACAGCAGGCGGTGGCGGATGCGCGTGATCTCGCCCGTGGGATTTTCCCGGTGCATGTGGACGACTCCGGTTTCTCCGCCGCCTTGAAAGAGCTGGCGGGCAACACCAGCAGGCTGACCGGTGTCTCCATCGTCATCCAGGAAAGCGGCGAGATCCAGATCGACAGCCCGAAGGTGGCCATGCATCTCTATCGCATCGCTCAGGAAGCGGTGGCCAATGCGGTGAGGCATGGCCGGGCTCGTGAAATTGTCATCGCATTGGACCAGCGCGGCGATGTGCTGGAACTGCGTCTGGAAGACGACGGCGTGGGCATGGTAACGGACAAGACGTCCGCACTCACAGGCATGGGCCTGCGCACCATGCGCTATCGCGCGCAGAGCGTGGGGGCCACTTTTGAAATCACTCCGCGCAGCGTGGGTGGCACTTGTGTTTGCTGTCGGTTGAGGCTTCCAGCTCAGGCTGCCAGTGGGCAGACTGCAGAGTCGGCGCATTCATAGAGCGCGGAGCAGCGAAGACATGCTGCGGACTCACCGAACGGCTCACTTTTTTGCTGACCGTCTTCATTTCAACATCCCCAGCATGGAGCGATGTCTAGGCCAGCATTGCGAGAATGCTGGCCCTGAAGAATAAGGCCACGAGCAGTTTGATTTGGATCAATAGTACTTCACCAAACCATCGCGCCACAGCGGCTTGAGCTGATCAATCGGGGAATCGATCAGGGTGGTGCCGTTGTGGGAGATGTTGAGGTAAGGATCACGCGTGGAGTCGCCGATGATGGTGAGGCCGGCGGCTTCGGCGGCGCTGACGTGTTCGGGGGCGATCTCGACGAGGAGGCGGCCGGGAGTTTCACCGAAGAGGAGTTCGGCGGTGGTGAGGCCAGCGTGGGCGGGCATCTTGTCGGTGGAGATGCGGAGGCCGCCTTTGCCGCTGAAGGCCATTTCGGCCAGGGCGACGGCGAGGCCGCCTTCTCCGATGTCGTGGGCGCTGAGAACGGCGCCCTGCTTCACGAGTTCAAAGTAGCGGCGGTAGGCGGCGAGGCTTTCGACTTCGCAGAAGTCGGGGCCAGCGTCCATGCCGATGCCCTTGGTGTATTTGGCGACGATGCTGCCGCGCAGTCCGGCGCTGGCTTTGCCGAGGATGGCGATCTTGCTGCCGACGCGGCGCAGGGAGGCACCGATGACGTGCTTGGCATCTTCCACGACGCCGAAGCCGCTGAGCAGCAGCGTGACGGGGATGGAAACGGGGCCTTCGTCGGTGATGAAGTAGTTGTAGAAGCTGTCCTTGCCGGAGACGAAGGGGGCGGCGTAGGCGATGGCGGTTTTGGCCATGCCCTTGGTGCATTCCACGAGGGCGCCGAGCTCGCGCTCGTTGTCGGGATTGCCCATGCAGAAATTGTCGAGGATGGCGATGCGGTCTGGATTGGACCCCATGGCGACGAGCTGGCGCACGCACTCGTCGACGACGGCGCGGCCCATGAGATGCGGGTCGGTTTTGCCCCACTCAGGGAGCAATGCGCAGGCGAGGGCGACAAGCTGCTGGCTGCCATCCACACGGATGACGCTGCCGTCCTGCGGGGCATCGCCTGAAGCACCGGCGAGGGGCTTGAGGACGGTGTTGCCCTGCACTTCGTGGTCGTACTCGCGGATGATCGGCTCACGGGAGACGATGGAGAAATCGGCGAGCAGGGTCTTGAGTGTGGCTGTCCAGGACTCCGGACGCACGGGCACCACTGGCTTCACCGCTGGCGGGGTGCGCCATTTGGCCTTCATCTCGCGGCGCGGGGCCTCGTGCAGGGCTGTGACGTGGAGATCGCAGACGATGGTGCCATGGTGGAAGACTTTGAGGCGCTGGGAGCCGTCGGCCTTGGCCAGAACGCAAAGTTCGGTCTGGTAAATGGCGGCGAGCTCATGCATCGCGG
>NZ_JBIPNG010000581.1:0-3618 GCF_044373815.1 Prosthecobacter sp.
GGAGGCACCGTCCGTGCCGCGTGCCCGCGCGCCGGTGATGTCCACGCTTTCTGCGCTTAGTGGTGCGCCAGCAGGCAGCCGCGTGCCGGTGACGATGATCTCCGGCAGCGTGGTGATGGGTTGGTCGGAGGCAGAAGCCGGTTTTTGCACCTGCTTCTGAGTGGCGGCGGGCTGCGCCATGGCGGCGCCCGCGAGTGTGAGAGATAATAAAAAGAAGGAAGTTTTCATGAATGGAAAAAAGTGAACGGAATGGAGGAACAAAAGGCAAACGCATGTGACATGCGTGCCATCGAGACAGGGACCTGGCAGTCCTGCTCAGGGAATCAGTGACTCAGCGCAAACGGCTGACGTGTGTGTTCAAGCCTGCCCGCATCGTGGCGGTGGCGTCTCCAGTGCCTGGCATCGCCGCACAGCCGACTGGCGCGGCATGACGAAGGTAAAATCATCCGCCGAAGGCGCGGTCAGTGTCGTGATGTTCACCAGCACGGCATGCAGCTTGCTGGCAGCCTGCGGAGACTGCTGAGGCTGCTTTCCCTCGGCTTCACGATCTTTCTGCACCGCCTTGCAAAGCGGACAGGGGTGCTCGCCATCAAAGGTCATCTCCACAGCCCCCAGCAGTGTGGTTTCACTCGCGTAATGCACCAGCATCTGTGTCCAAGCGATCCCTTGAATCACTCCGCGATGCAGTCCCAGCGAGAGGCACACCAGCAGCACGATCCCGAGCCGCAGGCGGCGGGATGGCATTCTGCGTGGTGTGGCGGGAGTCATTCGAATCAATGCGGTTCAATTCAAACGTGAGAATGAAGAATGCCTCCGCGACTTGAATGGGAATCGCTGTGTCAAAATTGTGCTTTCAGTTGTTCCTCATCCACGCCAGCAAGCGATCAGCGGGCTGGAAGCCGCTCGTTTGAGCAGCAACTTTGCCGTTTTTGGTCAAAGCAAAGGCGGGAATGCCCTGAACTCGGAACTGGCTGGCGATGTCCTGGCGCTCGTCGGTGTTCACTTTGACGAGGATGGCGGTGCCTGCGGCCTTGGCGGCGGCTTTGGCGAATTCGGGAGCCATCATCTGGCAGGGGCCGCACCAAGGGGCCCAGAAATCGACAACGACAGGCAGCGTGCTCTGCGTGATCAGCGCGGCGAAGTCCGCAGCACTCGTGATTTCAACGGGTGCGGACACATGGGGCAGTTCCGCCTTGCACGAGCCGCAGCGGCCCTGCTGTGCGGCTTTGGAGTAGGCGATGCGGTTGGAGGTGCCACAGGCGGGACAAGGCAGGATGATGCCGCGTTCATCGGCGGTCAGGTGAGTGTTCATGAATGACAAAAATGAGCTGAGATTAATTATTGTGTATACGCATACACGCATATAGACGTAGTGCAACTCAACCTTCCAATCCTTCATGAGCAAGCACCTTCTTATCCTCGGCGGCGGCACTGCGGGCACAATCATGGCCAACAACCTGCGCAGGCGGCTGCCTGCATCCGAATGGAGCATGACGGTGGTGGACCGCTCGGACAGGCATCTCTACCAGCCAGGGCTGCTCTTTCTGCCCTTCGGCAAGTATGAGGAGAGCGAGATCATCCGCAAGACCCGCGACTTCATTCCGGAAGGTGTCGAGTTCATGCAGGCGGAGGTGGATCAAATCATTCCCGAGGACCATGCCGTCACGATCAAGGACGGGCGCACGCTGAAATACGATTTGCTAATCGTCGCCACTGGCTGCCGCACCGCACCGGAGGAGACGGCGGGCATGCTGGGACCCAAGTGGCGGGTGAACGTGCATGACTTCTACACGCTGGACGGAGCGCGGGCGCTGCGCGAGAAGCTCAAAACCTTCACAGGTGGGCGTGTGCTGGTGCACATCAATGAGATGCCGATCAAGTGCCCCGTGGCACCACTGGAGTTCACCTTCCTGGCCGACACGTTTTTCCGCGAGCAGGGCATTCGTGACAAGGTAACGCTGACCTACGTCACGCCGTTGTCCGGTGCGTTCACCAAGCCGAAAGCATCAAAAAAGCTGGGGCATCTGCTCGGGGACAAAGGCATCGAACTCGTGACCGATTTCGTGGCGGAGAAGGTGGATCAGGAAAACAACAAGCTGGTATGCTTCGACGGCCGTGAGGTGCCCTATGACCTGCTCGTCACCACGCCGACGAACATGGGAGACGAAGTCGTGCGCCGCTCCGCCCTGGGGGATGATCTGGATTTCATCGCCACGCAAAAGCACACGCTGCAATCCATCGAGTACAAAGACGTCTTCGTCATCGGCGATGCGACGAACCTGCCCGCGTCCAAAGCAGGGTCCGTGGCCCATTTTGAAAGCGAGACTCTGGCGGACAACATTCTGCTGCACATCGCCGGCAAGCCGCTCAAAGAGGAGTTCGACGGCCACTCGAACTGCTTCATCGAATCCGGCAACGGCAAGGCGCTGCTGATTGATTTCAACTACGAGTACGAGCCGCACGAAGGGCCGTTTCCCTTCGCCTTCGGCCCCATGCGCCTGCTGGAGGAGAGCCGCATGAACCACTGGGGCAAGCTGGCCTTCCGCCACATCTACTGGAATGTCCTGCTTCGCGGCTGGCCGCTGCCGGGCATCAGCCGGCAGAAAAAGAAACCGGCCGACGCGTAATCATCACCCAACCAACCATCATGAAAAAGACCATCGCAGGAACTGAAATCGACGTGAACGAGGAGGGCTACCTCACCGACGCCTCCCAGTGGAATGAAGCCATCGCCGCCGCCATCGCTGCGGAGGAAGGCGTGGGGCCGCTGACAGACGCCCACATGAAGGTGGTGCGCTACCTGCGTGAGCAGCAGGCGAAAGGCGCCGCCCTGACCATCCGCAGCATGGGTAAAAGCGGTGTGGTGACGACGAAGGAACTCTACGATCTCTTCCCCGGCGGCCCGCTGAAGAAGTCTTCCAAGATTGCCGGCATTCCCAAACCCGTTGGCTGCATTTAATTCCCCACCTTTTCCGATCATGAGCACCCCAGACGACAAACAACCTGTGAAGAAGATGTCCATCATCGTGAGCCGCGGCTCGCTGGATGGCATCTACCCCGCGCTGATCATGGCCAACGGCGCCCGCATGGAGGGCATCGAGGCTTCGCTGTTCTTCACCTTCTTCGGCCTGAATGCTCTGGCCAACAAAACACTGGATCACTTGAAGGTCTCCACCGTGGGAAATGCCGCGCTGAACATGGCCATGCCCATGCTCGGCCTGCCCATCACGATGCCCTTCCCCACGGTAATGGGCGCCATACCCGGCGTGTCCGCCTTTGCCACGCATCTCATGAACAAGGAAATGGAGAAGCTCGACATACCGCCGGTGCGCGAATTCCTCGAACTCATCTCCGACTCCGGCGGCAAGATCTTCGCCTGCAAGCTGGCCATGGACATGTTCAAGCTGAAGAAGGAAGACCTGATGGACCGCGTGGATGACGTGCTGACCGTGGGTCAGTTTTACGAAGAGTCCGCCGGAGCTGGGACGCACATTCTTTTCACCTGACTGCCTGCCATAGATGGCGCTCGTTTACTGTAACTTGCGCGCTTCATCATGAATGAATACCGCTTCAAATCACCCTGGCTTATTTATCAGTTAGGTATGGATGGATAGACTT
>NZ_JBIPNG010000582.1:0-3611 GCF_044373815.1 Prosthecobacter sp.
CATCGGCACTTCTTCCAGAGGCACGGGCCGTTCACGCGTCATGACCACTTCCGCCTTGCGGCCCAGACTCACCAGCCATGCCGCCACGTCTTCCGGATTCGCCACAGAGCCGCTCAGCAGCAGCAGCCGCGTTTCCTGCGGCGCCAGTGCGATGGCCGCCTCGTAGTTCGCACCCCGCGAATGGTCCGAGATCATCTGATACTCATCGATCACCAGCAGCGCCGGACCTTCGCCGCGCACGAGGCGCTCGATCTGCGTCTCCAATGTGGCTACGACGACAGGCGCATCCACATTCTCCGCGATGTCCCCCGTGGCGATGCCCACATTCCACTTCGCCTCTTTCCACTCGGCGTACTTGTCATTCGCCAGCGCCCGCGTCGGCACCGTGTAGATTGCCGGCCCCTGCAAATGCCGTCCCTGATGCAGCAGCTCAAAAATATACGTCTTCCCTGCCCCCGTCGGCGCACTGACGACCACGTCACAGCCCGAACGCAGCAGATTCACCGCCTGGTGCTGCCATGGGTCCGGGAGTTTGAGCTGGTTGAGAGATGGAAGCATGCGCCGCTCTCTATGACGCACGAATTCAAGCTTGTCACGAACCAGGCTTGTTCGTATCCTTAATGCATGGCCACCAGCGTATCTTATCTCTTGCAAGAGGCATTGCAGCTGTCTGCAGACATGCGCATCGATCTCGCGGAGCAGTTGATGGAAAGCGCATCTCCTTCGACTGAGGCGATCTCGGAGCAGATGAAGATCGTGCGCACGCGAATGAGCAATGTGGAGAGCGGTCTTTCGCGGCTGGTGGAGGCAGATGCGGCGCATCAGATGGTCCGCGAGGCTCTCTCTGCGAAAGCATGACGCTGCATTTCGAACTGGAGGCACTCGAGGAGTATCGCGATGCGGCGATTTACTCCAAGACGAGGTTTGGTCTTGGCGAAGACTTTGTGCAGGCCATGGAAGCAGCCTTGGAAACCATCGCACACGATCCCGCCCTGTTTCAGCTTGTGGGCAATGGCGTGCGGATCTTCCGCCTGAAGCGTTTTCCTTATCATCTCTACTACCATCATGATGCAGAGGAAGAGAAGATCACGATCTATGCCGTGGCTCATCACAGCCGTCGGCCTGGCTACTGGCGCAAGCGTCTGCGGTAGGTGCACAAGACCGGCTTGAATCTTCAATACGCCCCGGTATTTCTTTCCGGCATCTTATGAAAAGCTGTGCCAACGAAACGTTTCCCGGATTGCGGCTTTTCATATCTGCACTCCTCATGCTGCTGGCTGGCTGCAATGCGGGAACCATGACCGTCGGCCACTATGACGGCACCACTGGCGAAGCCAGCAAGACCACCTACTCCAAGTACTACGACAATGGCGACTGGCTTCTGAAGGACAAGCTCGGGCTCGTCATCCTCGTGGATCACGAGAAAAAAGTCATCCCTGTCGCGCATGGCACAGCGCAGGCGCTCGGAGCACTCGGGCCACGCGATTCCCTCGCTTCCGGCAAGCTCTCGATTGTTCTGTGGAACTTCGATTCTGTGCCTCATCAGGTAAAGTTCAAACGCATGACGGTCCCCAGCGGGGCACTGGATTTCCAAAACGAAGTGCTCACCGCCGCTCCGCACAAGGAGACAGAAACCGAGGCTGGCAGCTTTCCGATCTTCAACTACGGCACTTCCATCCATGTGACCCTTGAGGTGGAGGTGGCCGGAAAGCCACGTCGCATCGAGCTGGATCTGCTGCGGCGCACCAAAGCTCAGTTGAATCAGTACTTCTCCGACGGTGCAGTGCGCCCCTATCCTTGGGGCGCTCGCAGCGTCAATCAGTGAACGATTTCACTACCCGTTCCAGCTCTCGTAGATTCGCCCGCGCCTGCGATTCATATCGCTCGCGTGCCCATGCGGTGAGGTAGATCTTCTCGCGCTTCAAAAAGCCAGTCAGAATCTCCGCACGTTTCTCCGCATACACCGCCTGCGGCACCCAGGCATACTCCGCACGAATCTGCCGCTCATATTCCAGCACACGCTTCATGGGCTGCGCAAAAATCGCGAGATCAATGTCGATGATCCAGGCATCATCCAGTCCGGCTCCCGGCTGGTGTGACTTCGTCAGCAGGATAAGCCGCGCCACCTCCTGCGCCGTTGGATGACCGCCGAGTGCCTCCAGTGCCATCTCCGCGCTGAGTTCTTCGTTTTCGTGCCCTTGAGGGTCATACACCGCATCATGAAACCACAAGGCCATCTCGATGAGGTCCGGATTCGCGATCAAACCGGTCGCCTTGGCGGCGTCCAAAAGGAGCAGGCATTCTTCAAGATGCTGCAGAGTATGGTACGCACGCTGCGGCTCCGCATAGCATTCCAGCAGCCGCGCATGCCATACGAAGGCCTCGCCCCGCAAACTCAGACGTCTCCAAAGGTTTTCCAAGCGTACGTTTGAAGTCATCATGAGGAGGAAACAATGTGGGACACAGGGCTGCAATTGCCAGACGAAGCTGCGAACCCTGAGTTATTCACAGCAATCATCTCACCCCCGCGCTTGAATCCAGATCACAGCACGGTATCGCTGAGCGCACACATGGATTGCCGCCAAAATGAAATCGTTTCCAGCCTGATGACCTCGTATCACGAGGTGGGTGGGATCAACCATGTCGATTGCGGCAATCTGCCGTCCAAACGCGCCATTGCCACGCTCTGCGAGGATCTTCTGCATCTGCTCTTCCCTGGCTTCTTTTCGGATGAAGCCGTGTCTTCCCAGGAGCTGGAGCTGATGACCAATGAACTCGTCGCCAGCATCCGTGAGCGCCTGAATGTGGAAGTGCGCCGCAGCCTGCGCCTCAATGGCAACCCTGAAAACCGCGATGCGGAAGCCGCTGACGTGGTGTGCAGTTTCTTGATGAGACTGGCCGAAGTGCGTGCGCTGCTGAAAATGGATGTCGAGGCCGCCTATGCCGGCGATCCCGCTGCCCGTGGCTTTGAGGAAATCATCCTTGCCTATCCCGGACTTGAAGCCATCGCGATTCAGCGCACGGCCCATGTGCTCTACCTGAAAAACGTGCCGGTGATCCCGCGCATGATGACGGAGTGGGCGCACAGCCGCACCGGCATCGACATTCACCCTGGCGCGGAGATCGGCTCGCATTTCTTCATCGACCACGGCACGGGCGTGGTCATCGGTGAGACCGCCACGCTGGGAAATCACGTGAAGCTGTATCAAGGCGTCGGTCTCGTCGCACGCTCCCTCGCTGCCGGGCAGGCACTGCGGGGCAAAAAGCGCCACCCCACGCTGGAAGATCACGTCACCGTGTATGCCAACGCGACGATTGTCGGCGGCGACACGATCATTGGTGCGCGCAGCACCATCGGAGCAAACGTATTCATCCTCGAGTCCGTGGCCCCCGACATGCTCTACGCTCTGGGTGAGCAGGAACACAAGGTGCAGGTCAAAAAGAAGAAGTGAGCATGTTCGATCTCTCCCAGCTCAATTTTGACTTTTCCGCCCTGCCGCACTGGGTGCCGTTTCGCAAGGTGCGTGACCTGACGCCCCCGCCAGAACCGGCGGAGGGTTCAGCGGATGAAACCGTCCCTGATGGCCGGGATGCGGAATTGGAGGAGCAGA
>NZ_JBIPNG010000174.1:0-12280 GCF_044373815.1 Prosthecobacter sp.
CCCCCTATTTTTTAATCCATGTTCGAGTCCATTCGTCGTGCCCGCTTGCAACGCGAAGGGCTTTCCTGCGGTAAAACCCGCCGAAAGCACCAGGAAGGGGATCTGCTTGACGAGATGCGCACGCATCCGGCGGGCACGGTCGGGGCCTACGTCTTGTTTTTCGTTGGCATCGGCGTCCTGATGCGCCTCGGCACGCAGGTGGAGGCCGGACTGCCCGCCGTCACCTGGCTGCACATGCTTTACGCCGCAGCCATTGGCTTTGCCATGGTGGTGCATGAGCGCGTGGCGCTGCGGCATGATATCTGTGACAACGGCGTGCTCCTGCTCGTGCTGGGCACCATCTTCACCCACCTCGCCCTCGTGGTGCTCATGCTGGATCTGTCCTTCAGCCAGAGCTGGGGCAAGACGCTCAAGGCCATCGTGCTGCCCCATGCGTTTGGTCCGGTGGTGCTGTCGGTGATTCTCGGCCGCCGCATCGGCCTGTTTGGGGCCATTTACGCCACGCTTTTCGGGGTGCTGGTCTGCATTTCCATTTCTGCGCCCACGTACATGGCCACTTCGGCCCTGCTCGGCTTCACCGGAGTGCTCCTCACCAAGCATGTGCGCCGTCGCAACCGCCTCTTCATGGCAGGGCTCTATGTCGGGCTGGTGGCCATGGCTTATTCGCTTCTGCTGCATGAGGCCGCAGGCGTCATTATGGAGGAAAGAATCGGCCGCATGGTGGGCCTGCCGCTGCTCATCGGCATCGTCACCGGCATGGCCGTGGGCGGCTTGCTGCCGGTGATGGAAAGCGTCTTCGGCGTCACCACGGATGTGTCCTGGCTGGAACTCGGAGATTTGAACCACCCGCTGATGCGCCGCCTCAGCATCGAGGCGCCCGGCACCTACCATCACAGCCTCGTCGTGGCGAATCTCTCCGAAGCCGCTGCGGAGAAGATCGGTGCCAGCGCCAGCATGTGCCGCGTGTGCGCCTACTTCCATGACATCGGCAAGCTCAGTAAGCCGGAGTACTTCATCGAGAACATGGACCCCTCGGCCAATCCGCACGAGGACCTCACGCCGCGCATGAGTGCGCTGGTCATCATCGCGCACGTCAAAGACGGCGTCGATCTCGCCATCAAGCACAACCTCAACTCGCGCATCATCGACGTCATCGAGCAGCATCACGGCAACTCTCTGGCCTATTTCTTCTACCGTCAGGCGCTGGATCAGAAAGCCGAGGTGGAGCGTCTGGTGAAACAGTCCAAGGCCAAGGAAGACGACGTGCCGCAGGTGAGCGAGGAAACCTTCCGCTATCCGGGCCCGCGTCCGCAGTTCAAGGAATCCGCCATCATCTCCCTGGCAGACGCTGTGGAGAGCGCCTCCCGCACGCTGGACAAACCCAATGCCTCACGCATTGAGACCATGATCAACGACATCGTGCAGGCGCGCATGATGGACGGCCAGCTGGATGAATGTGATCTCACCATCGCCGAACTGGCCAGGATCAAGGCCAGCTTTGCCAAAACCCTGCTCAGCATGATGCATGGCCGCATCAAGTATCAGAAGGCCATCGAAGCCAAGCCTTCATCACAGCAGGCACATGTGCGGGATGAAGCCAGGCCCGTGCTGGTGGGCGATGAAGAAACAGAAGCCTCGGCAAAAATCGTCGAAGCCTCCTTTTCCAGTCCCGGTCCCGCTGCCGAGGCCCCCGTCAAGAAGCCCCGCAGCCGCAAATCTCCCCCAGCCTCCGCCGCCTGATGCCGCTGCCGAAGCTCCGCATTTACAACCGGCAGAAAGCCCACGCCATCCCGCTGCCCTGGCTGCGGCGCATCGGCAAAGCCGCGCTGCCCGGGTGCCTCGCCGCCCTCAAGTCACCCGACGCCCCGCTCGCTTCGCTGGAGGAGATTGAGATCACCATCGTCGATGACGCCGACATCGCCCGCGTGCACGCCGATTTCCTCGACGATCCCACCCCCACGGACGTCATCACCTTCCATCACGGTGAGATCCTCATCAGCGCCGACACCGCGTTGCGCCAGGGCACCGAGCACGGCCAGACCGTCGATCACGAAGTCGCCCTCTACCTTGTGCATGGCCTCATGCACCTCGCAGGGTGGGACGATCACGAGCCCGAAGAAGCCAAAGAGATGGCGCAGCGGCAGGAGGCTATTTTGAAGGCGGCACTGCCGACCGTCTAAATCGGCGTGTTGAGGATTGAGTCTCTTTTTTCGGTTAAAAAATCCGTGTAGGTAGTAGTCGAT
Organism: Prosthecobacter sp.; assembly: GCF_044373815.1. Taxonomy (GTDB): domain Bacteria; phylum Verrucomicrobiota; class Verrucomicrobiia; order Verrucomicrobiales; family Verrucomicrobiaceae; genus Prosthecobacter. Next base: position 2,244 of record NZ_JBIPNG010000174.1, read on the forward strand.
TTTTTTGCCAAAAAGATCTTCCCAAGCAACTCGGGGAATGCTAACCCCGGAGCATGCTTATCTGGAAAGGCCACGGAATATTGATCTTGGTGTTTGCCATCTTGGGCGCACTGCTGACGGGAATGGCGTGGGCTGCCGGCTACGCGGCCACGCATTGGGAGTGGATGCTGCGCATGCTGAAGCCTGCCAACGCCTGGGGCGTGGTGCTGGGAATCTGGCTGTACGGCAGGACGATCGGCAAGACGGTGATCAAGACTTACATCGACCCGGCCACGCACCAACAGGTGACGATCAAGAAGTCCCACACGTTGTTTTTCCTTTCGCCGATGATCTGGGCCGTGCTGATGGCTCTGATGGCCTGCATGGTCACGGTGGAGTCTTTCAACAAGCCGACGGATGAGCTCTTGAGCGAGCTGAAGTCAGGGGGCAGTTCTCCAGGGAGTGCAGCCTTCACGGAGGCGAATAATCTGATCGACATGGACAAGGGCAAGACGGCCTATGGAAACACGCCGGATGCAGAAAAGCTGGCGGCGGCTTTTTCCGAGATGGTCATGATGGGACGTGAGATGGGGGTGCAGAAGACAAAAAAGAAACCCACCATCAGCCTCTCCCACGGCAAGTTTTTGAGCTACTGCCGGATCAACCCGGACTCGTGCGTCTTCATGGTGCATGTGCCCGACCTGCGCAAATTCACCGAAGACGCGAAGCGGTACATGGTCGGAATGGCCTGGACGGTGGCCAGCCTGCAAGCGGCCGAGTTGAAACCACGGCCCAAGCGCATTGCGGTGGGGGTGCGCGGAGCTTTCCTGTATGACGAGGTGGTGGAAGGGCCTGTGACGGATGCAACGACTCAGGCGGCGAAGGAGTCGGATGAAAACTGGGAGGCGGGCATCGAGCGGCGCTACTCCGGAAGCGATGCGAAGAAAAGACTGGAGACCTACTTTGAACCTCACGCAGCTGGAGCAGTGCTGCCGGTGCTGGACCAGACGGACGAGCCGGAGGGCAAGGCTGCCAATGCAGCACCTCAAAAGGCCGCACCAGAAAGCACGCTTGCTGCCACCAAGCCCACGAAAGCTCCGCAGGGGAAACTGGAAGTGCTGCTCGAATGGTTTCCCACCACCAAGGCCGGAGCAGTGGCGGCCAATGATGACTCGATAAACCAGGTGGCGCTGAAGTATGCCGGATTTGTGCATGACCGGGTTTCCCTCAACCCGGCCCTCGGTGGCATGGCGCTGCCAGAACCCTGCTTCTCCGCCTACATTCACCTGCGTGATGATACGGTGGCTTTCCTCCTTGCGCTGCCTGCCGGTTCTGACCTGCCTGAAGCCGCGCTCAAGGTCATTCAAACCGAGGCCTGGCTGGCGGCAGCGACGGTTGCGTCCCAGATGTCGCCCTTGCCCGTGCGGATTGCCGTCATCACTTTCAACGAGGGTGCCATGGACATGACTCGCACCGGCTCGCCAAGGAACAAACAGGGAACAGACTGGATCGTGGAGCAGGAACTGCTCGGCACGGAGGGCAAAGATCTGCTGGCTCCTTTTGTGGCAGCGTCCTCCAAGCCTCTGATGACCGTGAAGTCGCCCCTGACTCTGCAGAATCCCGTGAACTCAGTGCTGGCAACCAATCGGCATGTCAAAGCTGCGCCACCGGTGTCTGCAGCGCCAGTTGTGGCGGCGGCTCCTGCACCTGCGCCTGCCGCAGCACCCGCTCCGGCTCCTTTGCTGCCTACTCCAGTGCGTGACTGGAAAGACACCTCCGGGCGCGTGATGCAGGCCTCGCTGGAGAGCTTCACCACACCCGCGAAGGATGCGGGCCGCTTCAAGCGTGCGGATGGCCAGGCCTTTGAGGTGCCGTTTTCACGATTGTCTGTGCAAGATCAGGAGTTCATCCGTGGCATTGCAGCGCATTCAAAGACGGCACCGTAGCAGGGAAACGGATTGGCCGCAAAGAGTCACAAAAAGGAACAAAAAACTGATCAAGATCAGATCTGTTTTTGCGGATTCTTGCGTCTTTTTGCGGCCAACGAATGCCTTACTGCTCCAGCACCTTCAGCGCATTGCGCAGCAGCGTGAGTCCAGCCTCCTGGCTTTTTTCCGGGTGGAACTGCACGGCCACGAGATTCTTTTTGGCGATGCCGCTGATGAAGCTGACGCCGTAATCGGTGCGGCAGAGGGCGAGGGACTCGTCCTGCACGTCCGGGTAGTAGGAGTGCACGAAATAGACGTATGTAGGGTTGGGCAGGCTGGCCCACACGGCAGACTGCTCGGGTGCCCATTGGGCGACGTTCCAGCCCATGTGGGGGATCTTGAGGCCGCTGTCGGGGGCGAACTTGCGCACCAGACCTTTGGCCACGCACAGGCCTTCCACGCCGGGTGATTCTTCGCTGCTTTCAAACAGGAGCTGGTAGCCGAGGCAGATGCCGAGGTAGGGCTTTTCCGCCTTCAGCCAGGCCTGCAGGGGCTCCCAGAGGCCGGTTTCCTTGAGGATGCGGATGGAGTCGCCAAAGGCACCCTGGCCAGGGAAGACGAGGACATCGATGGCATCGAAGTCTTCCGGCTTGGTGACGAGGTTGGCATGGGCGTCGATTGCATCAAAAGCATTCAGCACGCTGCGGAGGTTTCCGCCGCCGTAATCAAGCACTCCGAGTCTCATCACAGGACGTCCTTCGTGCTTGGGATGCCGGTGACGCGCGGATCATGCTTGGTGGCGGCATCCAGTGCGCGGGCAAGACCTTTGAAGATGGCTTCGGCCATGTGGTGCGCATCGCGACCACGGCGGATTTCGACGTGAAGCGTCGCCAGCAGGCTGGAGGAGAAGGCGCGGAGGAATTCTTCCACAAGCTGGTAGCTGAAGCGGTTCACACCGCCGATGGCCTCGACGCCTTCAGGCGCGTGATAGCTGAGGAAGGAACGGCCACTGAGGTCGAGCGCGACTTCGGCGAGGGTTTCATCCATGGGGAGAAGCCAGAAGCCGTAACGGACGATGCCCGCCTTGTTGCCAAGGGCTTCGCGGAAGCAGTTGCCGAGCACGATGCCGGTGTCTTCGACCGAGTGGTGGTAGTCCACCTCGATGTCGCCCACACATTTCACCTTGAGATCGAAGAGGCCGTGCTTGGTGAACAGCGTCAGCATGTGGTCAAAGAACGGCACTCCGGTGTCGATCTGCGCTTTGCCGGACCCGTCGACATTGAGTTCGATCTCAATGTCGGTCTCGGCGGTTTTGCGGTGCTGCTTGGCGGTTCTGGCTTGGCTCATTGGGGGAGGGGCAATGAACACGCGTTTCCCCGTAGTGCAACCGTCTCGGTGGCGGTTCTGGCCGTGGTCCTGCCCGTGGTCCTGCCCGGAAGTACGATGGGCACTCCTGCCCGTCGGTCAGCGTGTGGCAAACACTCTGGGCATGCGTATGACCTGTGGGCAAACGGGATGCTTCGCTGAGGCGAGTGCTGTGAAGGAACTCGTGCCCGATGGCAGTCTGCGGGAGCGCTGATCGACAGACAAGAGTGTCTATCGTACCTGCCCGGAAGTGCGATGGGCACTCCTGCCCGTCGATCAGCGTGCGGCAAACACTCTGGGCATTCGATATCTCATTTATTCGTGACTATCGGGTGTCAGGCGAGAAGGCCCTTCACGACTTTGCCCGCTATGTCCGTGAGCCGGTAGCGGCGACCTTGGAATTTGTAGGTGAGGCGTTCGTGGTCGATGCCGAGGAGGGACATGAGGGTGGCGTGGAAGTCGTGGATGTGCAGGCCGTCTTTGACAGTGTTGTAGCCGAAGTCGTCGGTCTCACCGTAGACGGAGCCTGCCTTGATGCCGCCGCCGGCGAACCAGGCGCTGAAGCAGCGCGGGTGATGATCGCGGCCGAAGTTGGTGCTGATCTTCCCTTGGCAATAAGCCGTGCGGCCAAACTCTCCGCCCCAGACGACGAGGGTGTCATCCAGCAAGCCGCGTTGTTTGAGGTCCTTTACCAATGCGGCAGCGGGCTGGTCGGTTTCTTTGCAGAGCTTGGGCAGGGCACCGGGCAGTCCGCCGTGGTGGTCCCAGTCCTGATGGTAGAGCTGGATGAAGCGCACGCCTTTCTCCGCAAGACGACGCGCCTGCAGGCAGTTCGCGGCAAAAGTGCCGGGTGTTTTCACATCCGGCCCGTAGCTTTCGAGGATGTGCTGCGGCTCATCGCTGAGGTCGGTGACTTCGGGGATGCTGGTCTGCATGCGGAAGGCCATCTCGTAGTGGTCGATGCGGTTCTGAATTTCGGCATCGGGGGTTCCGGAAAACTGGTGCTCGTGCAGTTCCTTGAGGCGGTCCAGCATGAGCCGGCGGCTGTCGGCGCTCACGCCTGCGGGATTGCCGAGGTAGAGCACGGGATCTTTGGCGGCACGGAAGAGCACGCCTTGATGCTTCGTGGGCAGGAAGCCGCTGCCCCAAAGGTGGGAGCCGAGGGGTTGGCCGCCTTTGCCTTTGGTGATGAGGACGGTGAAGGAAGGCAGGTTGGCATTCTCCGCGCCAAGCCCGTAGCTGAGCCATGAGCCAATGCTGGGACGTCCTGCGATTTGGGATCCGGTTTGGAAAAAGGTCACGCCGGGGCCGTGATTGATCGACTCGGTGTACATCGAGCGTGCCACGCAGATGTCGTCGGCGATGCTGGCGGTGTGTGGGAGCAATTCGCTGAACCAGCCGCCGGCCTGACCGTGTTGGGTGAACTTGAAGGGAGAGCCGACCATGGGGATGGAGGACTGATTTCCCGACATGCCGGTGAGTCGCTGGCCCCCGCGCACGGAGTCGGGAAGCTGCTCGCCGTTTCGTTTGTTCAGCAGCGGCTTGTAATCGAACAGGTCCAGGTGCGATGGGCCACCGGACATGAAGAGGTAGATGATGCGCTTGGCCTTCGGCGCAAAGTGCGTGCCGCCGAGAACGCCGTGGTCGGCAGGTTCGGAGCCCTGAGCGAGCAGCTCATTCAAAGCGATGCCGCCGAGGCCCATGCCAAAGCGGTTGAGGAGTGTGCGGCGGGTGAGTTGGGAAAGGTTTGTATTCATGCTTGAGCCACTGGTTTGAATTACGGAGCAGTGTCGGTGTGTGCGGCGGGGGGCGGTGTTTCCTTTTTTGAGGACGGTGACCTCACAATTACTCCCGTGGTCCGGCCGCATTCGTCGCAGGAAGTGATGAATAGTGCAATAATCGCCGCCAGCCAGTGGGGCAGTCTGGACAAAGATTGGAGCGTTAGTTGTGCTTTTCCCTTGGGTGCATTTGCATCCGCACGATGCAGGTAACTGATGCATTTGCGTTCTGGGCTGGGAGCTAGAACCTCATTTCGCTCGTTCGCGGTCATTGCTGACAGATTGTGCACATGAAGCTGGCAGTGTTCGCAGTAGCGGCGCTTCTCATCGCCGACCATGGACTCCCATTTCACCGGGCAGGGTTTTTCAATTGCGGGAACGAGATTGGCTTTCATCGGATCAGTTTATAGAATCTGTTTGGAGGAAGCAATCTCACCGCTTCACCACGCACGCATCGTGGTTGAGCAGCGCTTGCGCGAGGACTGCAGCAGCGGCGGCTTCAGGAAGGGGGATGGCGGCATCACGTTTGGCGTTGCCTGTTTTGAGCAGTTCTTCAGCTTCTTTGGGCACCGTTTTGAAATGGGAGAGCTGCTCTTGGTAAAGCTGGGTGCAGATCTGAATTTCCTTCGCATCGGGTTTGCGGCTGAGGCAGCGGAGGAAGCCGAGTTCGATCATCTTGGGGAGGTCGCCTTTGGTTTCGAGGTGGAGCTTTTCGCCGAGGACGCGGGCGGCTTCGACGTACTGCACGCCATTGAGGAGGATGAGGGCTTGGAGTGGGGAGTCGGTGCGTTCGCGTTTGGAGATGCAGACGGCGCGGCGTGGGGCATCGAAGGCGACCATGGCGGGTGGTGGGCTGGTGCGGCGCCAGTTGGTGTAGATGCTGCGGCGATAAACGGCATCGCCTGCGCTGGGGCCCATGGGCTTGAAGGCTTCGGTCATTTCATAGGGATAGACAGGTGCGCCGCCCATGGTGAGTTTGAGCAAGCCTGCAGCGGCCAAGGCGTTGTCGCGGATCATTTCGGCAGGCAGACGGAAATGCGGGCCGCGCGCGAGCCACTGGTTCTCGGGATCGTCGGCCATGGTCTTGGCATCGGCGATGCTGCGCTGGAGGTAGACCTTGCTGGTGACGATCTCCTGAATCAGCTCCTTCACATTCCAGCCGCTTTGAATGAATTTCATCGCGAGGTAATTGAGCAGCTCCGGGTGCAGGGGGCGCTCGCCCTGGCTGCCGAAGTCTTCCGTGGTCTTCACCAGTCCGCGTCCGAAGAGGCTGAGCCAGATGCGGTTCACGGTGACACGGGCCGTGAGGGGATGATCGGGCGCGGTGAGCCACTGCGCATAGCCGAGACGGTTCTTCGGTGCGTTTTTGGGGAAGGGGGGCAGGAAGGCGGGAGTGGCAGGGCCGACTTCGTCTCCGCGTTTGTCATACTCACCACGGGTCAGGACGTAGGCCTTCTTGGGCTGTGGCAGTTCCTGCATGACCATGATTTCCTTCTGCGCATCGGCAAAGGCGGTGACCTCTGCGCGTGCGGCTTTGAGTTCAGCGAGCAGCGGTTCCAGCTTGGCATCAAAAGGCAGGGAGAGGTCGCGATTGAAAAGGCGCAGGTCATCCACCAGGCCGTTTTTGAAGCCGCGATCGCGCATGCGCTCGCCGAGGCTGATATTGTCATGGCCACCGCCGGTGATGTTCTTGGTCAGGTGGTCTTTGATGATGTCCACGGTGGCCAGTTTGCCATTGATGAAGATCTTCAAACCGGAGGCGCGGCTGCTGCCGTCGTTGGTGACAATGACCTGTGTCCATTCATTCAGCGGCACCTTGGCCTGTGTGCGGATGGAGATGGCATTGCCGGGCCAGAAGTGAATCAGCGACCACTTGATGCGGCCGTTTTCGATGAGGAGTTCGTAGCCACGGCTGGCGGCATCTGTCCACGCCTGGGAGCGATGCAGCACCACGGCGCGGTCCTTCTCATCTGGGGTTTGCAGCCAGAGGGAGATGCTGAAGGGATCGTGGCGTTGGAAATTTCCCAGTGGGGTGTCCACCGAGTCATCGCCAGTGAACTGGATCGCGCTGCCAAGTTTGCCGGAGACGAGTTTGTTTTCGCCTTTGAGGATCGCCTCGGGGCCCGGAGGTGGAGCCTTGGTGTCTTTCTTTTTCTGGGCGGGTGTTTTGTCCTTGGCGTCTGCGACGACCTTTGGCTGCGGAGGAGCGGGCGGTGGCGCGGGATGAAGGGAGTCGGCGAGTTTGTTGCCTTTGAGTTCGTCGAAGGTGAAATGGGCGGTCTGGCCTTCGAGGGATGCGGGGATGCAGTCGCGGAGTTCCAGAGTTGGGGCAGGAATGCCCACGTTACTTAGCTTCGCTTCCAGCGCGGCCACCTTTGCGTTTAGCGTCGCCATCTTTTCCTTGGCGGGTGCGTCCATCATCATGAGCGCGGGCGTGGGTGGGGAGGGGGTGAAGAAGGAATAGAGTCCGGCTTCGTCTATGTTTTGAAGCATGGAAAAGAGGCCGTAATAATCCTTCTGCTTGATGGGATCGTACTTATGATCGTGGCAGCGCGAGCATTCGAAGGTAAGGCCGAGGAAGGCGGTGGCGACGGTTTGCACGCGGTCGGCAATGTATTCGACGCGATACTCTTCCTCGACGCTGCCGCCTTCGTTTTCCTGCTGGTGGAGGCGGTTGAATGCGGTGGCGATGATCTGTTCGTCGGTGGGGTTGGGCAGGAGATCGCCTGCGAGCTGCCAGGTGATGAACTGGTTGAAGGGCATGTTCTCGTTGTAGGATTTCACCACCCAGTCGCGCCAGGGCCAGACGTCGCGTTCGCGGTCCACCTGAAAGCCGTAGCTGTCCGCGTAGCGGGACACGTCCAGCCAGTCCACCGCCATGCGCTCGCCATAGTGGGGCGAAGCGAGAAGGCGAGTGACAAGATGCTGGATGCTTGATGCTGGATTGAACTCGTGTTCGGTGACGAAGGCGCTGATTTCCTCGGGTGATGGGGGCAGGCCGGTGAGGTCAAAGCTCAGACGACGAATGAGGGTTTCGGGTGTGGCTTCCGGCTGCAGTTTCAAGCCAAGCTCTGACAGCCCGGCGGTGGCGATCTTGTCGATGCTCTGATCCTTGGTGGATTCAGGCTTCAAGGAAATGAAGGCCCAGTGAGCCTCATACTCCGCGCCTTCGTTGATCCATTGCTTCAAGATGGCGATTTCAGCGGGCGTCAGATCGCCGAGCTTGGACTTGGCCGGTGGCATGTGATCATCGGCATCGGTGGTGAGGACGCGCTGGATCAGCTCGCTCACCTCGGCTTTGCCGGGCAGGAAGGCTTTGGCCTCGACGGCGGCATCGCGCTCATCGAGTCGCAGATCGGCTTCGCGCTTCTTGGGATCGGGCCCGTGGCAGAAGAAGCATTTGTCCGAGAGGATGGGCCGCACATCGCGGTTGAACTTCACCTTCGCGGGGGCTGCCGGGAGCAGGGCGGGGAAGGCGAGGAGGAAAATGAGAAGCCGGTGCATGAGTGGAAGGATGCTGCCAGAACAAACGGCGGCCGCCTATGCCTCTTTATGGATGTTTTGTGTCTTATTCTGCTGCTGGAAGTGAGAAAAGCTGGTGAAGGAACCCTGCTTTGGCGTATCTGATTCCAGACAACGCATGCCGATCCGCCGCAAATATCTGAACTACACCACGCCGTGGGGCGTGGATCTGGCGCGCGTGGCGCAGTCGGGCTGGACACCGTTTTTGATTCATGAGAGCGGCTATCAGCCGGCGCTGGAGGATTGGAATCATCAAGGGGTGGATTCGCCGTTCTGGCGTTTTTATTACAATCCGAAGCCGGGTTGCCACCTCGTTTTTGAGGGACGCAAGATACTGCTGGGGCCGAAGTGTGCGGTGCTGATTCCAGCGGACACGGTCTTTGACTGCTGCGGCCCGGTGAAGGCGAGCCACTTCTGGCTGCACTTCACCACTGCGAGACCGGGTGTGTCGGTTTCTGCGGCTCCCATCGTCATCGCGGTGGATGATGTGCTGAGTGCGATGCTGAGCCAGATGATTGCGACGCATCGTGAGCCGCCTGCTGAATTGCGCGATCATCGGCTGCATCATTTGAGCGCTGCGCTGCTGCACATGGTTTTTGCCTCCTTGGAAACAGACGCGCCGCCGGTGATGCCTGAGCGGCTTGTTGAAGTGCTGGCGCTCATTGCGCGTGCGCCTCACAGCAGGCTGACGAATCCTTTTTTAGCGGAGCGTGCGGGGATGAGCGTGGAGCGATTCATCCGCGCTTTTCGGGAGCACACCGGTCAGACCCCGGCGGCGTATGTGCTGAGCACGCGCCTGCGTCTCGCAGGCGAGGCGCTGGCGCTCACGGATAAGACGATAGAGCAGATCGCCGTGGAGTTTGGGTTTCCGAACCGGCATTACTTCAGCCGCATGTTTGCGCGGCAGGTAGGGTGCGGGCCGTCGGAGTTTCGGGCACGGCAGAGAGGGAGGAAGGGGCAGTGAGAAGCGGACGGAGAGTTGACCACGGAATACACAGAATATACGGAATCAGAACCCTGCTCTGCTTTCCGTGTTTTCTGTGTATTCCGTGGTTAATCCAATGGGTGCTGGATCGTGGTATGTTGACGAATTGAACTAAGCCAGCACACCCTTCACCACATTCCCGGCGATGCCGGTGAGGCGCATGTCGAGGCCCTGGAACTTGTAGTTGAGGCGTTCATGATTGATGCCGAGGAGGTGCATGAGGGTGGCGTTGAGATCATGCACGTGCACGGGATCGCGGACGATGTTGTAGCTGTAGTCGTCGGTTTCGCCGTAGGTGGTGCCTTTCTTGATGCCGCCGCCGGCCATGAAGAGGGAGTAGCAGCGCGGGTGGTGATCGCGGCCGTAGTTCGTAGCGGTGAGGGTGCCCTGAGAGTAGATGGTGCGGCCAAATTCGCCGCCCCAGACGATGAGGGTGTCATCGAGCATGCCGCGCTGTTTCAGATCTTTGATGAGAGCTGT
>NZ_JBIPNG010000583.1:0-3598 GCF_044373815.1 Prosthecobacter sp.
CGAAACACATCGCTATGGTGAAGCTCAGCCATGCGGCGCACAAGCTGCCCAAGGAACTCTCCGGCGGCATGCGCCAGCGCGTTTCGGTGGCGCGGACTCTGGCCATGAACCCCAAGGTTCTGCTGATGGACGAGCCCCTGAGCGCATTGGATGCACTCACCCGCGCTCAGCTTCAGGATGAGATCAGCGAAATCTGGATGCAGAATAAAACGACGGTCATCTGGATCACCAATGACCCCGACGAAGCCATTCTGGTGGCGGACAAAGTGATCCCTTTGCTGCCAACCTCGCCAGCGACACTCGGCGAGACCATGATCGTGGACATTGAGCGGCCGCGTGACCGCAAGGCGATCAATCACGATCCCAAGTTCAAAAAACTGCGTGCTGAGCTCATCAGCACCCTGCTGGACGCCAAAGGCCGCAACAAAGTGAAGTCATCAGTGCAAATCAGCCTGCCTGATATCCTGCCCGAAGACCTCACCTACACCAACTCGCTGCAGTTTCTCAATCGCAGCGGACCGAAGCGCCGCAGCGACAAGAAGCGTGAAGAAGTGGAGGTGGCAGCATGAGCGCGATCCTCCCCATGCTCGAACTGGATCGTCTTTGGAAGACTTACGACACCCCAAAGGGGCCGATGACGATCGTCAAAGACTTCAATCTCAAACTGAAGGAGGGCGAGTTTGCCACGCTCATCGGTCACAGCGGCTGCGGCAAAAGCACCGTGCTCATGATGGTCGCAGGCCTGAGCGATCCCAGCCAGGGAAACATGATTCTTGCCGGTCGTGAAGCCAGCGGCCCCGGGCCGGATCGTGGCATCGTGTTTCAGTCGCCCTGCCTGCTGCCATGGATGACGGCCTTTGAAAACGTCATGCTCGGTGTGAATCAGGTGTACTTCACCGCCAGCAAATTGGAGCGTCGTCAGATGGCGGAGTATTACCTCACCATCGTGGGTCTTGGCGATGCGATGCACAAGTATCCCGGTGAACTCTCCCAGGGAATGCGCCAGCGCGTTGGCATTGCGCGTGCGTTTGCCCTGCAGCCCAAGATGCTGCTGCTCGATGAGCCCTTTGGCATGCTGGATTCGCTCACTCGTTATGAGTTGCAGGAGGTGCTTTTGGAATTGTGGCGCCGCAACCGCATCACCACGCTGATGGTCACGCATGATGTGGATGAGGCTATCTTCCTCTCTGACCGCGTCGTGATGATGACGGACGGTCCCGAGGCGGAAGTTGGCGACATCTTACAGATCCCCTTCGAACGCCCACGTAACCGAAAACAGATCATGGAAGATCCGCGCTACTACGAGCTGCGCGAGCGCCTCATCACCTTCCTCAACGACAAGTCGCACATCCGCCCCAGCCGCGATCCGAAGTTTGTACCGTCTCCAGACATGGCCGCCGAACTGGCCACCCATGCCGCCCCTTTCCCTGCAGCCGCCGCTTAGCCGAATCAACAACGCACCCCTCACATACCCACATGAAAAGGCTACTCACGCTTTTGCTCGCGACTTCATCGCTCGCACTCGCCCAAACCCCCGCTCCGAAAACCACGGCTCCCGCACCAGCGCCTGTCCCCGGCTTCACGCTGGCCCCTCCGCCTCCCACTTACGCTCCCATGAAGATGGGCAAGCTGACGGTCGATGTGCAGGAAAAAATGCGCTACGAAATCCGAGACAACAACTTTGATTTCAACAGCGCCGTCAACAGTCCGCAGGACGCTGCCTGGCTGCTCCAGCGTTTTCGTCTGGGGCTTGGGTATGATTTGAATCCATGGCTCAAACTCTATGTGCAAGGGCAGGACGTGCGTGAAATCGGCGGCAGCCGGGCGCGTCAGATCGGAGTGAACGGGGCTGAAGGTGATGATGTCTTCGATGTACTCAAGGCCTACATCCAGATAGGAAATCTCAAAAAGGGATTCAGTTCCATTCTTGGCCGCCAGTTCCTGTCCTATGGCGATCAACGTCTCCTGGGGCCGCTGGAGTGGGCGAATCAAGCTCGTACCTTTGACGCCTTTAAGTTTCGCTACACCGCGAGCAAGTGGTCTCTCGATCTTTTCACCGCCAGCCCGGTGAACTTCGCCAACAATAAATGGAACAAGTCGGACTTCATTGATCAATCGGATCATCGCAATGCCTTCATGAGCGGAGCCTACCTGAGCACGCTCTTTGTGCCCTTCAACACCACCACGGACTTCTATGTGTTTCACAACCGCGACGATGGTACGGCAACCTTCGGTGCGCCGATCGGTTCGACAAGTTTTGTCACTCTGGGTACCCTTTGGAAAGGTGATCCGAAGAAGCTGCATGGCTTCGACTATGACACCGAGATGGATTTCCAAACCGGCAAGGTGGGTGGGCGTTCTCTCACGGCATACGCCGGCCACTGGGGTGCTGGTTACAACTGGCTGAAGCACGCATGGAAGCCACGTTTTGGCCTGCAATACAATTATGCCAGCGGTGACGGTGATCCGAACGACGGCAAGATCGGCACCTTCCAGAACCTGTATCCGACGAATCACATGTTCTACGGCTACATGGACACCACAGCCTGGATGAACGTGCACAACCCCCAGGTGAATTTCAGCTTCATGCCGACACCCAAGATGAAGGTGATGCTGGACTACCACCTCTACTGGAATGCCAACAATGCCGACGCCTGGTACCGTGCCAACGGCGCCACCAAAGTTCGCCCCCTCAGCACCGCCGCCAACAACGCGAGCAGTTTCCGCGGTCAGGAGTTTGATATCACGATGAGCTACAAGCTCAACCCGCACGTCGCGTTTCTGACCGGCTACAGCTACTTCATCGCTGGTGATTACCTGAAGCAGACCGGCGCGGCGAGCAATGCCCAGTTCGGCTACGTGCAGGTGCAGATCGATTTCTAATTCCATTCATTCTCAAGCCGCTCTGACAGATGAAAATCGTTCCTCTCATTCCCGAAAATGCACCCTTCAGTGTGGAGCAGCGTGCCTGGTTGAATGGGTTCCTTGCTGGAGTCCTCAATCGTGGCGCTGCCGCCAGTGGTGCCGCATCTGAGGAATCAAAACGACCTTTGCTCATCGCCTTCGGCAGTCAGAGCGGTAATGCGGAAAGTTTGGCCAAGCGGCTGGCCAGGGAAGCATCGGGTCGGGGTTTTGCAGCGCGCGCTGCAGGCCTCGACTCGCTGCAACCCGCCGACCTTATCAAAGAACAAAACGTCCTTCTCATCACCAGCACCTGGGGGGAAGGGGACATGCCTGACAACGCCGTGTCCTTCTGGGACAGCCTCAATCAAAACGGCAGCAGCCCGAAACTCGACGGCGTGCAGTACAGCATCCTGGCACTGGGGGATAAAAATTACGGCGACACCTTTTGCCTAGCCGGCAAGAAGCTCGACACACGTCTCGCTGAACTGGGAGCCAAGCGCATTGTGGACCGCGTTGATTGCGACGTGGATTTTGACGACCTCGCGAAGAAGTGGAGCGCCAACGCTTTCACGGTCTTGAGCGGCGTGGACGCAACCACATCCTCTTGTGCAACCGAGGCAGGGGAAGAAACAGGCTACAGCAAAAAGAAGCCCTTCCCAGCCAAGCTCATTGCCAACGTGCCTATGAACAGTCG
>NZ_JBIPNG010000584.1:0-3597 GCF_044373815.1 Prosthecobacter sp.
GGCGGGCTCGATCAGTTTGCCGGCCCGACCCGCAAAGCTGTTTTCAAGCTGCAGCGCCTTGTCCTCCGAGTCGGTCTTCGGATAAGTCGAAGCCGCCCAGATCAGAATGGAAATGCCCATGATGATCGTCCCGGCACGAACCAGAAACATCCGCGCACGCTGCCACACATGCAGCAGGATGCTCTTGATCGCGGGCATCTTATATGACGGCATTTCCAAAATCATCGGACTCGCCGCGCCTTTCATGACGCACTTGTTGAACAACCAGGCAAAGAAGAACGCGCCAAAAGTGCCCAGCCCATAAAGCCCCAGCATGATCCCCGCCTGCGTCAGTGCACCGACTTCCCCCACCGGAAACAGCACCCCAATCAGCAGCGAATAAACCGGCAAACGCGCCGAGCAGGAGGCCAGCGGCGCAATCAGAATCGTGATCAATCGGTCCTTGGGACTGTCGATCGTGCGCGCAGCCATCACGCCGGGAATGGCGCAGGCATACGAACTGAGGAAGGGCAGGAACGACTTGCCGTTGAGGCCCACCTTGCTCATCGCCCAGTCCATGATGAAGGCGAGACGCGACATGTAGCCCGTGTCCTCCATGATGCCGATGAAGAAAAACAGGATGAGAATCTGCGGCAGGAAGATGACCACGCCACCGACTCCAGGCACAACGCCATTCACGATGAGGTCGCGGAAATCCCCGGCAGACATCAGTCCCTCCACCCAGGTGCCCAGCTGGCCAAATCCGGCCTCAATCCACCCCATGGGGCCCTCCGCCACTTTGAAAATGAGGAAGAACAGCAGCCCGAGCACCAGCAGCAGGTTCACGAATCCAAGCACCGGGTGCAGCAATACGCGGTCGATTTTCGTGGTGATGGTCTCGATTTCCTGATCAGGCCGCTTCAAAACCTGCTCGCACAGTTTCTCGATGCCGCGATAGCGCTCGGCGACGAGTTCGTCCTCCCAGCCCGGAAAGCTCGCTTCCATGCTGCTGCGCAGCTCATGGATGCGACCGATCTGCGCGTCAGCGATGCCATCATGCGTCGGATTGTGATCGGACAGCAAATACAGCGGCTCCAGCAATGAAGCCCGGCTGTGAATCGCTCCAGTCTGGCACAAAGTGCCGCGGCTTTGTTCCAGTGCGGCTCGCACCCCTTCTGGCAGCTTCGCGCTCTGCCACTTCGGCGGTGTGAGGTCTTCACGACTCAGGGCCATCTTCAGCTCAATCAGCCCCTGACCACTCACCGCCTGGGTTTGCACTACCACGACCCCGAGCAGTTCGGACAGTTTGGCGGCATCAATGCGCCACTCACGCTGCACCGCCACGTCCATCATGTTCAGCACCAAAATCGTCGGCAGGCCGAGTTCCAGCACTTGGCTGACCATATAAAGATTGCGCTCCAAATTGGCCGAATCCACCACACACACCACCCGGTCCGGACGCGGCGTATCAGGTCGGCGCCCCAGCAAAACATCGCGCAGCACGGCTTCATCCGGTGAGCGGGCATTCAGGCTGTAAGCACCGGGCAGGTCGATCAGCCTCAGTTTTTTACCATGTTGGCTGTAGCACTCGCCGATCTTCTTTTCGACGGTCACCCCGGGGTAGTTCGCCACCTTCTGCTTCAACCCGGTAAGCAGGTTGAAAAGTGTGGTTTTCCCGGAGTTCGGGTTGCCCACAATGGCGATGAGTGGCGGTTCAGACGTGGCCTGGCTCATGCGGCGGCGGGGGAGATGGCGATGAATGCCGCCTCATGATTGCGCATGGAGAGATGGGAACCGCGCACGCAAATTTCGATGGGTTCGCCCAGCGGCGCACGTCGCGTCACACGGACGCGGGTTCCCGGGACAATGCCCATTTCTCGGAGCCGCGTCAGCCCCGAACGCCCGGTGGGCATGGCTTGGACGATGGCATCTGTGCCAACAGGAAGTTCAGCAAGGGTGGCGGCGTACATGAAAGTATAACGGTCCTGCAACTGAGACTCTGTCGCAGAACGTCGATTGAGATTAACAAGAACTGCGATTCTGGCAAATGCGGACTTAATGCAGATTTTGCGCATACCCGGTTCACACCGCCTGTTTTCTCCCCCTTGCCACAGGGGTTGCACCGGCTCTGAAAGCCGCTAGTCTGCGCGCCCTCGAAATTATGTGGAAAGGCCGATTTGCTCAGGAAACCAGCGCTCTCGTTCAGCGCTATGGAGAATCCGTGTCATTTGACTGGAGGCTCTACCCCCATGACATCGCCGGTTCCATCGCGCATTCCAAAGGCCTGCTCAAAGCCGGCATTTTGACCGCGGAGGAGCAGCAGCAGATCGAAACCGGCCTGTTGGCCATCCGCCAGGAGATCGAATCAGGAAACTTTGAGTTCAAGGAGTCGCTCGAAGACGTCCACATGAACATCGAGTCGGAGCTGACCAAGCGCATCGGCCCCGCCGGTGCCAAACTGCACACCGCCCGCAGCCGGAATGACCAAGTGGCCACGGACGTGCGCCTTTACTGCCGGACGGAAATCACCCGCATCATTGATCTCATCTCCGCCATGCAGGCCGCTCTCGTCGAGTGCGCCGAGCGCGGCGGCGACACCGTCATGCCCGGCTACACCCACCTCCAGCGTGGCCAGCCCGTCCTCTTTGCTCATCATCTCCTGGCCTACGTCGAGATGCTGTCCCGTGACTCGGACCGCCTGACAGATTGCCGCAAACGCCTCAATGTCATGCCTCTCGGCTCCGGCGCTCTGGCCGGCAGCACCATCATCATCGACCGCGAGTTCGTGGCTCAGCAGCTTGGCTTCACCTCGGTGACGCAAAACTCCATGGATGCAGTCAGCGACCGTGATTTCGTCGCCGAACTCCTCTTCGCCATCTCCCTCCTGGGTGTCCATCTCTCCCGTCTGAGCGAAGACGTGATCCTCTGGGCCAGCGCCGAATTTGGCTTCGTGACCTTGAGCGATGCACACACCACCGGCTCGTCCTTGATGCCGCAGAAAAAGAACCCGGATGTCGCCGAACTCACCCGCGGAAAATCAGCGCGCCTGATCGGCAACCTCATGAGCATCCTCACCCTGCTCAAAGGTCTGCCGATGACGTACAACCGCGATCTGCAGGAAGACAAGGAGCCCCTGTTTGACTCCATCGACACCAGCGTCATCGCCCTTCAGGTGTTCACCGAGATGATCACCGGCATGGACGTGAACCGCGCCAAAACGACCGCCGCAGCAAGCGATCCGATGCTGCTGGCCACCGATCTGGCGGACTACCTCGTCAATCATGGTGTGCCCTTCCGTCAGGCCCATGAAGTCATCGGCAAACTCGTGGCTTACTCCATTGAGCAGCAGCGCGCCTTTGGCGACATGACTCTGGAGGAATTCCAGCGCTTCTCCCCGGCCTTCGCCGCCGATGTGACCGCCTGCTTGAACTTGGAAACCGCCATGGCCGCTCGCAAGGGCATCGGTGCCCCTTCGCCGCAGAATGTGAAAGCGCAGCTGGCCCGCTGGCGCAAAGCCTTGACCCCTGAGTGACCGGCATGCAGATCCCGGATTTTGAAATCTACACACCTGGGGCCGAGTCGGGCTGGCAGAAGACCCGCAGCGAGGCGCTGTTTGCC
>NZ_JBIPNG010000011.1:0-37758 GCF_044373815.1 Prosthecobacter sp.
AGGACGAAAAACTGCACGATGAACGTGCGGACGATGAGCAGATCAGGAGGCATGCAGACCTGCACACGCTAGAGAGCCTCTTTTCCTGAAGCAACCCGCGAGTTCCTGCGTTTGGATGGAACTCATGAAGTCGTTATTCATCCTCACCTTGCTTCTCCTCGGCACCTTAGCCCACGCAGCGGACAAGCCGAACATCATCTACATCCTGGCCGATGACATGGGCTACGGCGATGCCGGTTGCTTCGGTCAAAAGACACTCACCACCCCCAATCTCGACAAAATGGCCGCCGAGGGCATGAAGTTCACACGCCATTACGCCGGCTGCACCGTGTGCGCCCCTTCACGCTGCGTGCTGATGACCGGCCTGCACACCGGCCACTGCCGCGTGCGCGGCAATGGCGAAGGTCACATCCCTGACGAAGACCTCACCCTGCCCAAGCTGCTGAAGTCCGCAGGCTACCACACTGCCTGCATCGGCAAATATGGCCTCGGCAAGCCGCTGCCGCTGGATGATCCGCAGCGCAAAGGCTTCGATGAATTCTTCGGCTACACAGGCACCAGCCACGCGCACAACTTCTACACCAAGGCCATCATTCGAAACGGCAAGATCCTGGACCTGCCGAACACGGTGATCCCCGGTTCATTCAAGGATGCGCATGACTATTCTGACAGCGATCTCGTCGGTACCGGCGTGGCCCCGTTGGACGGCCGCAAAGCCTGGGTTCCGCAGCTTCTCGCCGACGATGTACAGCGCTACCTCGGCGAGCGCGCCAAAGCCAAAGTGCCATTCTTCCTCTACTACGCTTTCAACATTCCCCACGCCAACAACGAGGCCAGCAAGAACTCGCCACTAGGCCACGGTCTCGAATCCCCCGACTACGGCGAATTCAAAGACAAGGACTGGCCCGACGCCGAGAAGGGCTTTGCTCAGTTCATGCGCTTCCTCGACAACGAAGTCGGCAAGGTGTTATCACGGCTCAAGGAACTTGGCCTCGCAGAAAACACCCTCGTCATGTTCTCCAGCGACAACGGCCCCCATCAGGAAGGCGGCCATCAAAGCGACTTCTTCAACAGCAACGGCGATTTCAAAGGCATCAAACGCGACATGACCGACGGCGGCATCCGCGAGCCCTTCATCGCATGGTGGCCCGGCAAGGTGAAAGCAGGCGCAGTGAGCGAGCATGTCAGCGGCTTCCAGGATCTCCTGCCCACCGTGGCCGAACTCAGCGGCGCGAAGGTCACTGCCGAAACCGACGGCATCTCCTTCGCACCCACTCTTCTCGGCAAATCAGGCCAGCAGCAGCACTCGCACCTCTACTGGGCCTTCGATGAGCAGGGTGGCAAACTCGCCGTGCTGAAGTGGCCCTGGAAACTGATCCATCTCAACACCGGCGCTGCACCCAAGAACGCCAAAGCAAAGGCCAAGCCCAAACCCCTCGAAAAACTCCTCTACAATCTTGAAACGGACATCGGCGAAGAAAAGAATCTCGCCGCAGAAAAACCCGAGATCGTCGTAGAGCTGGAAAAGCTCATACAGTCTTCATGGCGCGCGCCGTAGCGCACCCCTCAGCATCCCACAGCCTCCCAGCACAAACAGCAGCGGAAACCAGATGGAATACAGCGCCGCACGCGAGCCATGCTGCAGCACCGCCTCATCCGGTGCAGCCGGATTCACAAAGCAGGTCTGACTCGATCCCGTCGGATACTGCTGCTGCTTCTGCACAGCGTCATCGAAATGCAGCGTCGGCGCGGCCTCCACCTGGCGAATACGCATGCTGCTGTGTTTCACACCCTTCACCTCATACTCGTAGCGCACCTCCACACGGTGCGCAGGATCTGAGTGCGGCGTCGGCCTCTCGCTCACGATGCGGGATGAGAGGATGCGGCATGGAACCTGCGACCACTGCCGCGTGATCTGCGCCTTCTCATATGACAACCACATCCGCCATGCAAAGAACGATCCTGCCACGATGAGGAACAAACCCATCGTGCAAAGCCACAAGCGGCCTGATTGAGATGCAAATTGATTCTGCGACATGCGTTAGGGAAGCAGGCTTTGACTACGCTTCACGCGTGTTCCATACAGAGATGTATTCATCTCGCAAATAATCCACATGTCTGAACCTGCTCCCATTTCGATACGTCCGCCACGCTGGCTGCTGAAGCCCGCCGTGGAGGGCGCTGCCGAGCTGGCGGCAGACATGGGGCTGTCTTCGCTCATGGCGCAGCTTCTCGTTCAGCGCGGCCTCACCTCCGTGGAACTCGCGCGGGATTTCCTCGTGCCAAAGCTCGCCACCCTCGGCGATCCCACCGTGCTGCCCGAAATGAATTTCGCCGTGGCTCGCATTCTGCGCGCGGTCGATGAAAAACAAAGCGTCGTGCTTTATGGCGACTACGATGTGGATGGCGTCACGTCGATGGCGCTGATGCATCTCATCTTGAAGGCCTATGGCCTCGAAACACATCTCTTCCTCCCCACGCGCATGGAAGAAGGCTACGGCCTCAGCCTCGATGGCATCGCCAAATGCTACGAGCAGTTCGGCAAACCGGATCTCTTCATCGCTCTCGACTGCGGCACCACCTCATTAAAAGAAGTCGCCAAACTGCGCGCCGATGGCGTGGACTGCGTCATCATCGACCATCACGAACTCTCTCCGCAGGGTCGCCCCGAATGCCTCGCGCTGGTGAACCCAAAGCTCGGCAAAGACTACCACTACTTCTGCACCGCCGGACTCGTGTTCAAAGTCTCGCACGCCCTGCTGAAGGCGCGCATGATCGCAAGTTACGATCTGAAGGAAACGCTCGACCTCGTGGCCCTCGGTACTGTGGCAGATCTCGTACCGCTCATCGATGAAAATCGCCTGCTGGTGCGGCGCGGTCTCGAAGCTCTGGCACAAACGACACGCCATGGCTTGAAAGCCTTGAAGCAAATCGCCGGTGTGGAAGGCCTCGTGCAGACCCATCACGTGGGCTTTCGCCTCGGTCCCCGCTTGAATGCCGCAGGCCGGCTCGACACCGCTGCGACTGCGCTGCAGCTTTTGCTAGCCACAGATTCAGTCAGAGGCGCCGCCCTCGCCGAACTGCTCGAAGCGCACAACAAAGATCGTCAAAACGTGGAGCAGCAGGTCCACATCGAGGCCGAGGCCATGCTCGCCAACATCGGCGAAATCGATAAAGTGTCCGCTATCGTGCTCGCCTCGCGCAACTGGCATCCGGGCGTGATCGGCATCGTCGCCTCACGCATCTCGCGCCTGTGCCACCGCCCGACGATTCTCGTGTCCATCAATGAAGATGGCATCGGCAAAGGCAGCGGACGCAGCATTCCCGGCTTTTCGCTCGTCGAAGCCATCGACATCTGCCGCGACCACCTGCTCGGCGGCGGTGGCCACGCCATGGCGGCCGGCATCTCCGTCCACGAAAACAAGATCGACTCCTTCCGTGCGGCGTTTCAGGTGGCAGCCCGCGAAGCCCTCAGCAAGGAAGCCATGACCGCCGTGCTGGAACTCGATGCCGAGGTCAAGCTGCGCGACCTGTCACTGAGCTTTTTCGAAAGCTACAAACTCCTGGAGCCCTTCGGCCAAAAAAATTCGGAGCCTTTGTTTCTCTGCCGCAATGTGAAGCCCAAGCTGCCGGGCCGCACGATGAAAGAAAAGCATCTGCGCATCATCCTCACGCAGGAAGGCGCCTCCATGGAGGCCCGCTGGTTCAATGCTCCCATTGGCCATCTCCCTCCCGCCCCGTGGGATGTCGCCATGCGCATCCAGCGCGGCTGGTTCCGCGGCACGGAGCAGTGGCAGCTCACGCTTGAGGCTGTGCGCACCGCTGAATCCGTTCAGCGTGGGTGAAACCGGTAATGCCCGGTGATCGGAAACTCAAACAGACGGCTCTCATGCTTGGGTCCTTGGCCGATATTGTGCACGATCCAAGGAGTCGCACTGCCATCCGCCGCCGGTACCACAATCGCAATGTGCGGCAGCCTTCCCGCAACCGTGCAGGTAATAAGATCCCCCGGCAGATAATCCTCCGCTTTCTGCGTCACCGACAGGGCCGCCCCACGCCGCTTGAAGAAGGTCTGCAAATTCGGCACACGCCGGTGATCGATGTTTTTGTCCGTTGATCTCAGCCCCCAGTCCTTCGGATACGCGGCAAACGCGCGCCGCATGTCCTCATGCACCAGCTTTTGCAGATCAATGCCCAGCGCGCGGTAGCTGCGGATGACTTCATCCGTGCACACCCCCGTATCAGCAGGCACATCGCCATTGGGATAATCCAGCACCACATAGGCAGGATCGTAGCGCACCGTGTGCTGCACCCGCTCCAGCGCCACCTTCACCAGCCGCTCCGCAAAGCTCGGCGCGCTTGTCTGCGCCCTGCATACCAGGACGCAGGCCAAAAACAGAAAGCTGCGACGAAAGAAGTTATTCATGCCCCACTTCGACACCGCCAATGAAAGTCCGTTGAACTTCCAGCCGCCGGTTGAGCACCAGTACATCCGCCAGCTTTCCCTTCTCCAAACTTCCACACGTTTTACCCATCCCCGTCCGCTCCGCCGGCGTCAGGCTCGCCATGCGCACCGCATCCGGCAGCGTGGCCGAGGTGCTCTTCTTCATATGCCGCACCATATGGTCCAGCCCCATCACTGAACTCGCCAGACCTTCTCCCGGCACAAATCCCACCCGTCCATCACTCTCAAAAAACGAGCCGTCATCCTCTGAGCCAAATCGGTAGCGCCCCGGCGGCATGTCCATGGCACGGTTGCTGTCAGTCACCAGGCACAGCCGCTGCGCGCCTTTCATGCGAAAGGCGAAATCCAGCAACTCGGGCGCGAGATGCATGCCATCAGCAATGACCTCCGTGCTCATTTCCGCCGTGGCGAGAACGAACTGCTCCATGCTCGCCTGCATCGGCGTGCCAAATCGTGTGCGCAGGGAAGCCACCGAACTCATCGCACACCAAAAATGATCCACATGCCGCATCCCCGCCTTGAAGGCCTTCGCCATCTCCGCCCAGTTGGCATTTGAATGCCCGCAGGTGATCAGGCAGCGCTTCTTGCGCGCCATCTGATAAAACGCCTCAGCCCCCGGAAGCTCCGCTGCACACGTGGCGATTCGCACCAGATCATCCCGAAACCAGCGCGCATACTCCTCCGCATCTGGCGCACGCCGCCCTTCACGCGAGTGGCACCCCACCTTGTCCGGCGCAAAATACGGACCATACAAATGCACCCCGGCAATGCGTGAGCCATGCCCCGGCTCCCAGCTTCGCTGCGCCTCTCGGCACGCCCCCAGCATGGCCATGATCTGCACCGGTGCCCCTGTCGTGGTCGTGGGAAAGATCGAGGTGGTGCCATGCCGCGCATGCGCCTTCAGGGCCGTGCGCACCGCCGGCACCGTGCCGTCCATGAAGTCAGCCCCGGCACCACCGTGCACATGAATGTCGATAAACCCGGGACTGATGTAGCCGCCTTTGGCGTCCATCACGACCGCGTTCTTCGGCGCAGCGATACCCTTGCCCACGGCCTTGATCCTGCCGCGTTCACACAGCACGGCTCCATCCTCGATCAATTTGTCCGGCAGGATGAGCGTGCCGTTTTGAATGAGCAGCGGCGGTGCAGGCGGCGTTTTCATAGCAGCGTGAGCGGATTGACGCGTGTCTTCAGCGGAAACGTCACCCGCTGACCATTCAGCCGCTGCGATTCAAAGATGGCGCTCACCATCTCAATCGTCTCACGCCCCTGCTTCGCATCGATCAGCGGTGCCCGGTTTTCCCGAATCGCGGCGATCAGATCCAGCCCCGCAGTTTCATGGCTGGCAACCTGAGCCCCAAGATTGGCGATCGGTTCCGGCTTGTTCACTCCACCGGTGGTGATGGGCTGCCACTGGCGCGGCTCCTTGATGGCCGGATTGAACGGACTGCCGAGACAAATGTGGGCCACCGGTTCCTTGTCGATGCGGAAATCAATGATGCCCTTCGTCCCAATGATCTGCAGGCCGAAACCCGCCTCTTTCGTGCCGGCATTTTGCACCGAATCAAAGAACATGGGCACACCATTCGCCAGCTCAAACCTCGCATGCACCTCGTTGCCCGCCAGCGCACCGATGCCTTCATCCCCCTCCTTCACATCCGCCTTCGTGATCGGCTTGCCATCCTGCAGCACCTCGGCGCTGCAAGCCTGGGGCGCTCCGCCGAAGTAGGTGCCGAGGTTGAAAAGATGCGTTCCCAGCACCCAGAGATCCAGCGAGCCACCTCGCGTATCCTCCTTGCCCCGCCCCCGCATTTCCAACACACGGCCGATCACACCGTCCTGGATCAGTTTCGCAATCACCGGCAGCACCGGATGGTACCGGTTGCGGTGCGCGATGGCAATCTTAGTCCCCGCCTTCTCTGCAGCGGCGATGATTTCGTCCGCTTCCGCCAGGCTGCGGCAAAAGGGTTTTTCAATGTAGATGCCACGCATCCCCGCCTGAATCGCCGCCAGCAGCATGTCGCGATGCTGGTCAACGTGACGCGGGCCGATGGCGACGATGTCCGGCTTCACCTCGGTGAGCATGGCGCGGTAGTCGGCATAGCCCTTTTCAACCGCCAGCTTCTTCAGCTCACCCTTGAGCCCCTTGTCGTCAGCATCAGCCACTGCCACGATTTCGACGGCGGGAATTTTGAGCCACAGCGTGTCCAGACCGTGACCGTAGTTGCCACGTCCGGTGTGACCGATGATGGCCACACGAAGTTTGGAGTCAGCAGCAAAGCTGGAAGCAGCGAAAACAGCAGGCAGGGAGGCGAGAAGATGGCGGCGGTTCATGCGAATTCATGAACGTTACCCGCATGTCCAAACACGCAATCAGATCCATTTTGAAGCATTTCACAGCCCCGCCGGGTCATACTTTGCGATTCTGAAGCCACCTTTTGAGTTTGTTTGTGGCAAATTGTGTCTATTCATCCCACCGCGTCCGCTCCCCAACCGCGCAGAGGACATTCCCAACCCCATGTCAGAGACCAATGTGCAAGCCGCTGGCGACTCCGTGCCGGAGTTGAAGCAGCGTATTCGCGAGCTGGCAGGCATGCTGCATGCCTGCCGCCTGCGCCTGCCCAACGCACCCGCAGAGGCGGTGCGCGAAATGGCGGAAAGCGAGGAGCGCTTTGCTCTTGCGGTGCGTGGCACCAATGACGGCATCTGGGACTGGGACATCCGCACCGGCAAAGTGTTCTTCGCACCGCCGTGGAAAGGCATGATCGGCTATGAGGACGACGAACTCGAAAACGTCTTCGCCACCTTCGAAAACCAGCTGCATCCCGAAGATCACGACCGCGTGATGGCCACCCTCAATGATTATCTGGCAGGCCGCATTCCGCGCTATTCCGTGGAGTTCCGCTTCCGCCACAAGGACGGCAGCTGGCGCTGGATCCTCGCCCGCGGCCGCGCCTTGCGTGATGAAAATGGCACCCCCTACCGCATGGCCGGATCACACACGGACGTGACTGAGCGCAAGCATGACGAGGAAGAGCTGCGTCAGGCACGTCGGGCCGCCGAGTCCGCCAACAGCGCCAAAAGCGCCTTTCTGGCGAACATGAGCCATGAAATCCGCACCCCGATGAATGGCGTCATTGGCATGAGCGAACTGCTGCTCGGCACGGATCTCAACGAAACCCAGCGCGAATACCTGGAAATGCTCAAGCTTTCCGCCGACTCCCTGCTGGAGCTTCTCAACGACATCCTCGACTTCTCCAAAATCGAGGCCGGCCGCATGGAGCTGGACGCCCACGAGTTTGATCTGAACGAGGTCGTCACCGAGATCTCGCAGGCCATGGGCATCCGCGCATTTCAAAAGCGCCTGGTATTCCTGCACCACATCAGCCCGGAAGTCCCGCTGCGTCTGATTGGCGATGACGGCCGCCTGCGGCAGATCCTGGTCAATCTGATCGGCAATGCCATCAAGTTCACCCACAAAGGCGGTGTCACCATCGAGGTCAGCTTGGAATCTCAGACTGCCGACATGGTCACGCTGCATTTCAAGATCAACGACACCGGTATCGGCATCGCCGCAGACATGCGGGAAAGCATCTTTGAGGCCTTCACCCAGGCGGAGCAATCCACCTCACGCCGCTACGGTGGCACCGGCCTCGGACTCGCCATCTGCCATGATCTCGTCGCTCTCATGCACGGCCGCATCTGGGTGGAGAGCCAGCCCGGCAGTGGCAGCACTTTCCACTTCACCGCCGCCTTTGGGCGGACCAGCGGCATTTCGATCAAGCCCAAGTCGCCACGATTCAAACCTGTGGTCACCGCCCATGCTTCCATGAAGGTGCTCATCGTCGAGGACGGCCACGTCAGCCAGCTCGTCGGGGCACGCATGCTGGAAAAACGCGGCCACGTCGTCACCCTTGCTTCCAGCGGCAGAGAAGCGATTGACCGCTGTGAAAAGGAGGCCTTCGACGCCATTTTGATGGATGTTCACATGCCCGGCATCAATGGCTACGAAGCCACCGCCAAAATCCGTCAGGCCGAGCAGGCCACCGGCAGGCATGTCCCCATCATCGCCATGACCGCCAATGCCATGAAAGGCGATCGCGAGCGCTGCCTTGCCGCAGGCATGGATGATTACATCGCCAAACCCCTGCGCTCCGCTGAGTTGTTCCAGGTCGTGGAACAGTTCTCTCCACGGCAGGCCATACCGCAGCACGCCCCGGCATCACCCCTCCCCGCAGCACCCGCACCGCACCCGCAGATCGAGACACCTCCCTTCGACCTTGCCGAGTTTCGCGAGTCCACCGGCGATGAAAAACTCATGCGCAAGCTCGTGGCCATCTTCTCTGAAGATGCGCAAAAATACCTGCGCAAAGCTGAAAAGGCACTCACGGCTGGCAAAGCCACTCAAGTCTATGAGGCCGCGCACTCGCTCAAGGGCATGCTTGGCGTTTATGCCGCCAAAAAGGCGCTCACAATCTCCTCCGAACTCTGCGAATACGCCCACGCCGGAGATTTGAAGGGCGCTCAGCTCATGCTGGATCAGTTGAAAAAGGAATGCGCCCTTCTCGGCGAGGCCCTGCTGGCGGCCTTCGAGCCCGGCATTTGAATCAGCGATACTCCGTCATGCCATCGTAGCCGTGCACCAGGTGAATCGGATGCCCGACCTCCTTCAATATCTGGCGCGTCAGATTCAGCTTTGCCTGCAGCGCAGCATCATCGTGGTCCGGATCGTGATGCACCACGACCCACTTTTTAGCCCCCACCAGTTTGGTCAGCGCACAGGCCGTGGCCAGATTGGAATGCCCCCAGCCGATCCGTTTCGGATAGTCCGTCGGCAGGTACTGCGCCTCATGCACCAGAAGATCCACTCCATCGAGGAAGGCAAGCATCGGCTCATAGGGCACCACCAGATTTGAATCGCGCGTCAGCAGGACGGGGGAACCCGTGTAGCCCTGAAGAAACTCATTGTCGGGCACAAACGCCACGCTCCAGCCATCATGCGTCACTTTGAAACCCACCGTCGCCCCCGGATGCTGCGTGAATTCACGCGTCACCGTCACGTCACCGATTTTCACCGGCGCATCGTCGAGAAACACAAAGTTGATTTTAGCCCGCAGATCTTCGCGCTGAATCGGAAAATAATCGCGGTCCATCTGGCCGCAGAGCAGTGACTCGATGTTTTTGCCAAAACCACGCTCGCCGTAAACGGTGATTTCAAATCCCGGCACGTAGATCGGCGTGAAAAACGGGAAACCTTGGATGTGATCCCAGTGCGTATGCGTGATAAACAGGTGAATGTGGCACGGCCCGCCAGCCAGGAACGACTGCCCCGCATCCCGCAGTCCGGAGCCCGCATCAAACAGGATGCGCTCCTTCCCGGTGTTGTATTCAAAGCACGTGGTGTTGCCACCATGCTGCGCATAGCGCGCTCCGCAGACGGGGATCGAACCCCGCGTGCCCCAGAGCTTCACATGCGGCCGCTTGGTGTCCAGCACCGGCGCATACTGCTCCGCAGACACAGGCAGATGATCACGGTGCGTGATCCCCTTCGTCGTCGCGGCTTCATGAAAATACTGCCTCAGCTTCTCCAGCAGCAGCTCGGGATCGAATGGCTTGATGAGCACATCCACCGGCCCGGTCTGCTGGATGTGTTTGAGTTCGGTCGAGTAATCCTTCGCCGTGCAGACAATCACCGGCATGTGCTGCGTGGACTGCTGCGCCCGCAGATGCCGCAGCACCTCCAGCCCGTTCATTTTTGGCATGATCAGGTCCAGCACCAGCAGGTCCGGCTTGAATGCCTCCATCTGCTCCAGGCACTCCTCCCCGTCCTCGGCCACGCACACCTCATAGCCATGCGTTTCAAGTGCATGCGACAGCCGCATGGAAAGCGCACGCACATCTTCTGCGAGCAGGATTTTTTTGGGTGGGGTTGGGGTCGCCATATCTTGCCTCTATCTCTAAATACGCGCAGGAGCATTGGTCGGGCTGGCGGGATTCGAACCCACGATTCGGACCACGGACCTGCACGCACATCAACAAACAGCCGAAACCCATGATATTCAAGGGAAAGACGCCACTGGACTTCCTCAAATAAGGCGGAATATTAAAGCTGTTGTTCGGAGTCTCGTTCGGAGTTTTTATGGCAAGTATTTGGAAGGATCCTCGCACTCGTTATTGGGTGGCATGCTTCACAGATCGTAATGGCAGACGTGTCAAACGATCCACTGGGGAAACCCTGCCTAAAAAGGCACAAAAAATCGCCGACGAGTATGAAAAGGTCGCTCGGACAAAACAGACCGTCAGAACAGTTCGTTCCACCATCAGCTCACTCGCCCAGGAGATCTGGGGCGTAGCGGTAATCACTCAATCTCTGCGAGAGCATATTCATACATGGCTGGAGGAGAAGCGTTCAGACGCTGCTGCAAGCACCATTGAGTTCTATGAAAAATCTGCCGCGAAGTTTCTGGGCTTCCTCGGGCCTGCTGCTGATGAACCCATTGATCATTTGGAAAAGGAGCATGTCAGAAAGTTCAAGGCGGAGATCTCCAAGACATTGGCGCCAAAAACAGTCAACCACCATCTGAAGCTCCTCAGAATGGTTTTCAAAGCAGCACGACGTGACGGTCTTATTGACGACGACCCTTCAGAATTCGTGGACACGATTAAGCGCGAAAAAAGGTCTGTCAGGCGGGCTTTTACGGTCGAAGAAATCGGTAGGGTGCTGAAATGCTGCGAGGGCGAGTGGAGGAGCATTGTCATTTGCGGGCTATACACAGGGCAGCGACTGGCAGATTTGGCATGCCTACGTTGGTCGAATATTGATATGGACAAGAAAGAGGTCTCTCTGATTACACGAAAAACAGACCGCAAGCTGACCATCCCAATAGCACCAGCATTCATGAGTCATCTGAAAACTCTGCCTGTTGCAGCGGACAGAAACACGCCCGTTCATCCACAAGCAGCCGCAGTGGTCGGCAAGCAAGGGCGCGTAGGAACACTCTCAAATCAGTTCTCCGCCATCCTTGTCAAAGCAGGGTTCCGAGATGCGTCCTCCTTGAAAAAGCAGGGGACAGGTAAGGGTAGGCAAGCCAAACGTGAGCTCAATGAGCTTTCCTTTCACAGCCTCCGGCATACTGCGGTGACTCTGCTGAAAGAAGCCGGCATCCCAGCAGCGGTCGTTATGGAAATGATCGGCCATGACTCCGAACAGATGAGTGAGCATTACACTCATGTCGGCACTGATGCACTGAAGAAGGCTGCTGAATCCTTGCCGGATGTGACCAAATGAGCACGAAGAGAGACAAAATCGCAGTCGTTGTAACCGGCCCTGAAACCAAGGACGCCACCATGCGAGCATTTGAGCTTCAAAAGCAGAATGTATGGGTAGCCGAATTTAAAAAGCATTTCGTATTCGCGATGCCGAGGGATTACGGTGCCCAGAAGGGTCGCGAGGGTATTCCGGAGATGGAATTCGAGAATAGCGAATTGTGGGACAAAGGACCTACCGGAAAATTTACCTGGCAGGAGGCATCAGTGATCGCAAACGTTTCCCTCTCAAGATGGTTTGTTTTTGTTTCAAAAATATCGAAAAAAGGCGGCATACCAAAGGTCGGTTACTGCTACGACCTTAGAGACTGGTCTGCTGTTAAGCGATACGATCCCAAGACACCAGAAAGTGCCTTTGACTATCCTCAATATTTCGGTTTTGACGTCTGCCGCGCTCTACGAATCACCATTAACGAGCAGAAACGAGATTTTTCTATTTGCCCAGTTGTGATGAGCATGTCGTTCCTCGCCTCGCATGACTGTCACATGGTCCGCGTTGGAACATGGCAGCGACGCTTATGGGATGATTCTGCTGGACTCATTCCCGACTCAGAAACCATACCTTTCTCAAAATTTAATCGTTTCGATCAAGAGACGAAGGAGTATCCAAATCTCGGCGGCAAAATTAAAATGGTCGATCGTCTGCGATTTCTCAGATGCCATCTCTTCCAACACTGGGAGAATAATGACATTGAATTGAAGAATCGCAGTCACCACATCTCCCTCATCACAGGACAAACAGCCTCTACAACGGGCAATTTCAGGAACGAACTTGGAGATGCAGGTTGCAAGAATCCCTCGCCATCAATTGCGAAGCGAATGTTTGACAGCCTCCGAATCGAAGCGCGCCAGTTCTTGGCAACGACCGACTCAGATGAAGTGGCTAAATGGAAAGCCCAGTCGTTGCTCGCAGCCTCGTCTAACGACCATCTATTCAATTTGCTGTCGGTTGTTTACCCGGAAGAATTTGGCAAGATCCTCGCTTCTGGTTGATCAGAATTCACACCTTTGTCATTTGTCTAGATCCAATAGTCTAGAAACAGCCATGGGAATCTAGACTTCTCATCATCGCTCCTTGTCAAAGGCGGTATATTTGATTGGCGCATGAGCACAAAAAGCCATCTCGCCTCCATCCAGCACGCTCAGACTCCCTCAGCCGTCACACCAGATGTTCCGGACGACTTGGACGACCTTGAGCAGAAAAACGATTCCACACTGAGCACTCCTCCTGACCCGTTTGAGGAAGAGTTCGGCCACCTTATCACCGTTGACGGCGACAAGGTTAAACTCAATCAGCCTGCCATCGCCGCAAAATTCGCGAGGGACATGAACGTCCGGTATTCGGAGGATAACAGCCAATTCCATGCGTTCGACAGCGATGAAGGCTTCTGGAAGAAAATAGCGCGCAAGGTGGCCATGTGGATGGTGACTGCTTTCCTGAAGACCTTGGCCGACACGATGAAAGTGCCTGAGTTGCTGCTCAAACGCACACCAGCTTTGATGAACGGCATTCTGCAGTTCGTTGAGGGTCATGCTCTAATGGGGGCACCGCCTCCGCCATCAGCCAAGCTGGTGCCTGTGGCGAATGGCGTCCTTGATTTGTCGGGTCCCAAACCGGCCCTCAGGGAGTATCGAATGGAGGACTTTTTCAAGGGGAAACACACGCATCCCTATGTTCCTGGAGCAAAGTGCGAACGCTTCCTCAACGAACTGCTTCGCCCTGCGTTGCCTGACCCCGCTGATGTGAAGTTCCTCCAACGCGACTTTGGGCGTCAACTCGTGGACGGCAACGATGCCCAAACCATCACCTTGTTGGTGGGTCAGCCTGGTTCGGGAAAAACGATCCTGATGTCGAGCATGGAAAAAATGCTCATACCTGAAAGATTTGGCTACCTGCGGCCTGACCAGCTCACTGGTCGCTTTGAAACCTATTCATTGCGTGGCAAATCCATTCTGGTTGGCAAGGATGTGAAGACTGACTACCTGGACAATGATGGAGCCCCGATGCTCAAATCCTTGACAGGGGCGGATCGCATCGAGTCGGAGAAAAAATATGGCGGTAAATTTTCGATGCGTGGCGAGTTCTACGTCACCATCACCGCCAACAGCAAGCCCCTGATCAAAATCCAGGGCGATGCAAAAGCCTGGCGACGTCGGGTAAGGTACATTGATTTCAGCCGAGAAATCCCTGCTCACATCATTCCGAAATTCGACGAGGTTCTGATACGGGAAGAAGGTGTTGGGATCCTCTCGTGGCTTGTGGACGGTTACATGGCGCACCAAGAGGAGTTGCGTGAACACGGCACACTGACACTCACGGAGGCTCATCAAAAGCGTGTGGACGACTGGCTCATGGAGTCTGAGGGCGTGAATGCCTTTGTGAGGGCGCACATTGTCAAAAAACCGGGCAATGTTACTGTGCAGGAGATCTGGCAGGCATACACGAAGTTTGCCAGTGCAAGAGGGTGGCACATTCCTTCGCAGCAGAAGTTCTTCACCAAGCTGCCCGAGGTGATGCTGGAGCTGTTTGGTGTCGAACGGGACAACCACATCACCCGCGATAAAGCAGCTGTGCGTGGTTTCAACGGGGTCAAATTCATTGGGGAGGATGAAGTCGCATGAGCTCGCCAGCACCTGCAAAAAAGAGTCAACCCAAGAAGATGGCATTGGCAAAAGAGGAGTGGGACTTCACGGCCTGCCCGCCAGAGCAGCTTAAGTGGTGCGATGTTTACGAACACATGCGCCACGACACAGGCTTTCTTCCAGAGGTGGATTATCTGCGTTCGAACGGGCGTTGGAGCGCGACAGCTTTTCAAAGGTTTTGGAGTGCGGAGCATGCGGAGATTGCCAAGGCCTTCTTTACCCTTTTTCCAGAGTTTCCAGCCAAGCCATTTCTTCGCATCGACCAGGCTTCGAGGATCGAGAGGTGCGAGCAAATGGATGAGCACCGCAAACAAGCGTTCTTCAACAAAACTATCACGACCTACTGAACCCATGATTTCTTATAAAGCACGTTTTCCGATCAATACTCCAAAGGAAGAGCTGATTGCGTTCCTCATGAAAGATCTTCCGCTTTCAGAGAGCCGCGGCCAAACGACTCCGCAGAACCGATTGAAGAAGCTCGGCGCTCTTCGTTTGCTGGCGGCAGCAGACAACTGGGAGCGCGCACGAGATCATGCAGCCAAGCACAAAACGGTGAACGGCATTGCACCCCTGTATCAGAACACCGAGCAGTGGAGCAGGGCGAAAAGTGACGCTGAAGCTGCGGTTGGAAGCGCTTTGAGCAGGCTGGCGTAGTCACTGTGTTGACGCGAAAAATCCAGTTTTTGACGTCAATGAATCGAGTGCGGTGGGCGGCTATGCATCGTCGCATATGAGCGACCCTTCTCACAACAGCAAAGAACAAGCCAATGCGCAAAGCCCATTCAGACCCGAATGGTGCCAATTACCAAAAAGTGGCCAGCGATGCCCTATCAGCGGACTCAGCAGATCAGCCATCAATTCGTTGATTTTGCCGACCAAGGCTAACGGCTTTCGACCCCCGGTCAAAAGCAGGTCAATTCGCAGCCACAAGTATTCAACCAGGGGCGTGAGGTTGGTTAGCGTAAATCACCTTCTCGAATACATCGAGGCGCAACCCTCAGGCATCCAGAGCGACGAGCCCCATTCTTAACCCTTTCTGACCGGTTGGGGGTCGAGTGATCCCTGTCGGTCGAAACAACGCCTGCTAGGCAGGCAACCAAACCACAAACTCGGAATAATAAATACCATGGCTAAAGCCACAACACCCCCAGTCATCGACGTTGAAGATGACGAAGACGAGAAAGCTGCGCTTAACGCGCGAATCAAACTGAACCAGGCTATTGCCACAAACCTTATCGAGGTTCTCAAGCGCCTCCGGCGACTTGAGACACTTGGAGGAGAGCAGGACTACAGCTTTACCATCATGGAGGCGCTCAAAGCCTTTGGTGGCGCGATCAATCTGACGTTCCTCGGTTCGGTTCTGCCTGATCACGCTCTGCTCTCTGCTGCGCGCAAGCTGCTTAGCGAGAAGGGCCTGATCATCGAGGTCCAGGAAAAGAATCGCAAGATCCTCAAACTGGTCGGCGAGGCTGAATAAACAGAACCACACGGGGCCGCTCATGGATGCAATCAAGCTGAAGTGAGCGGTCACTCTTATAACCATTCATTTATGGAAAACGAACAACATCCAGATCCGGATATCGCCCGGAAGCACGCAATTCATCGTAGTTGTGTGGTCGCGGTTAAAGCGGGTGTCGGACGCGAGCTATACATCGCCGATACCATTCGCATTATGAACGCGATTTACGCTCAGCCCGTCACTCCAGAGGAACTTGGAACACTGTGGGACGGATATTCTCAGGCGGCCAAAGAGAACCGAATAGACGAGGATCTAGAGCACAACCTTCAAATGGAGATTCTGGCCACGGGAGAAGCAAGGGCCTGGCAAAGATTTTTGAACGATATCGGTCCGTTGTTAGAAGTTTCACCGGTCAACGCCTTTGCCATTGAACCTCTGGAGTATCTTCGCCTAGTAGTGCCTAACGATCATCGAGTGCTTTTGAGCTCTCCGATGCTAGGACAAAAGGCGGTCTGGCAGAATGACACCCTGGCGATCAGCAACCCGGCAGCGGACCGCTATTGGCCGCTCTGTGTGAACTATGGGGTCGATGACGACAGATCGACGCTCGAACGCACTCATAACGCCGTGGTGGCTTGGAATGCGGCAACCACACTCATGTCTGCTGATCACGCAGGCGCTCTTGCACAAGGCATCACCAGCCGCTTATTGCCAGTGCGTGATGTCGTTGCCCTGAGCGTCGAGTCCCTTTGCGTCACGTTTAAAGTTCACGCGGAAAGCAGAGATGTCTGGCTGGCTGAGTGCCGGCAATTGCGGACCCGACTCGCAGACTTCGGTATCATCGTGCCACCCTTCCGTTACGATGGGTTAGGTTATCTGCCGCAGGATGACTTTGGGCGTATCGTCGTTTTCTTGGATCCCTGAAGTGGTATTCTGGATGCGCATGGCGACTTATAGATTCTATAACTCCAAGCTTGACAAATGCAAATTGTATGCAATAATGAGTTATCGAAATGAATCAGGCGGCGTTCGGACAACTTTTATCAGACTTGCGGGAGCAGGCTCGGCTTACAAACCGGGAGCTGGCAATTATGGCAAAGGTCCCACATTCGCTCATAGCAGGTCTTCAAAGTGGCAGCAGGAGGGTCGGCGAATATCAGGCCCGCAAAATCGGCAAAGCCTTAGAGCTAGAAGATGGAGCGCTGGATTCATTTGTCCTTAACGCAATCAACACCTGCACAGATAAGGTTTTGGAGGAGGCCAAGGGGTATCCAGCCTCATTCCTTAACATGATCGCCAGACAGCTTCGTTTGGCGGGCATACTTCCCAAAGATCTCAGCAAGTTTCAAATCAAAGGTGACCGCAATGAGCATGTTCTGAAGCTTTATCTTCAGAATGGCAAGTGCGCACAATTATCATCCATCCTTACAATTGCTTAACCTGCTTTTTTTGACCTCTAATGGTCTATCAACACAACCCAACCTTATGAAAAACCAAACACTACTAATGACAACAACAGCAACAGAAATCCCCGCTCATGGGACAAAAACCAAATGGGCAACGTTAGCATTATGCAAATCAAACCAAAGAATACAGTCAGAGAAGACAAGCAAGGAACAGTAAACGCTTTTTGTGAAAGCCCTGAAAACGAATCCAGGGTTTCCACTAGCAGCGATCAAACATACGAAATCGACGCCAAGGAGCTGAAGAGCAAAGTTTCTTTCAGCAAACTCCTTGAGCATGACGGCAAAGAACTGATAGCGACAGCGCATGCCTTTAAATGCATGTGTCCGATTCACAAGGACGACCGGAACCAGTTTTACATTCACTCCAACGACAGCTCGGGCAAATGCTATGGCTGTGAGTGAAAGGGCGATATTTATGCCTACCTGATGGAGAAGCATAAGGTGGATTTCGGGGAGGCCATTCAAATACTGGACCATCTATCCAAAGACATTTTACGTGATGAGGAGGGTGAAGGTCATGGCGATAATTAAGCCAAGCAAGCATCTTGGGGATCCGGTAGCAATACCGGTTGACCCCGACTCTCCAAATGGTCTGCCGCTAATGATCAAAGCTGGTGATTTATTGGCAATGAATATGCCCCTTGCAAAGCCAGTGATTCATGGGCTGCTCAGTGCTGGATCCACAATGGTTTACGGTGGGGCATCAAAAACAAACAAAACCTATGCCTTGATGGACATGGCTCTGAGTGTCGCGACTGGAAAACCATGGTGGGGTTTTAAGACAGAGAAAGGAAAGGTCCTATACATTGACCTGGAGATTCAGCCCAACTACTACCAATCCCGCTTGGAGGACATTAAGGAACGCAAAGATCCCCTGCTGACAAAAGAGGATATGAATGAGGTAGTTGTCTGGAATCTCAGAGGAAAGGCTAAAGACATTTCCGTTTTGATGCCGGAGATGGAAATGAAGCTGAAAGGACAGGAATACAGCCTCATCATAATTGACCCCATCTATAAGATGCTGGGTAATCGTGATGAGAATTCAGCTGGTGACATTAACTCTTTGATGAACGACTTGGATAAGCTGGCTGTTGCTACTGGGGCAGCCATGGTTGTTGGACATCACTTTTCCAAAGGCGGTCAGGCAGGAAAGGAGTCAATGGATAGAATTTCAGGGTCGGGTGTTTTTGCCCGATCCCCTGACACCATCGTAATCATAACACGGCATGAGGTCGACGATGTGTTCACGGTCAATGTCACACTGCGAAACTTTAAACCCATACAGCCCTTCTGCGTGACATGGGAGTTTCCCGTCATGGTGCGCACAGAGAAGTATGACCCTGGAAAGCTCAAGAGGCCGGGTATGAAAGTGGAAACGTATACCGGAGACCAGTTATTGAAGATTCTTGGCGACCAGGAGCTATCGACTGCTGAATGGGCTAAACAGACCTTGAAAAATTACGAGATGAGCAAAAGAACATTCGGGGTTAAAAAGTCGGCACTCGAAGATGAGGGTAAGGTAATAAAGACGGAGAACGGAAAGTGGAAAATCGCTCCTGAACCCAAGTCGATACCTGTTAAGGACATCACACCACCACAAACCGTCCAAGACAAAGAAGTGCAGCAGCAGCAAAAACCCACTGCTGCACTCATCGAACCGAAGCTCACAAAACCAGACAAAGTAGTGCAGCAGCGGCAAAACACCTCTGCTGCATTCATCGAGGTGTAGGATGTAGTGCAGCAGCAACGGTTTTCTTAACCGTTGCTGCAGCAGTGCATACACCCAAAAGACAGAAACCAATAATTTATGCCAACAAAAGACAAATGAACTGCAAATTAAGTTTCGGAGTGCACAAGGGGAAGACGTTTGAGTGGGTCTTCTTCAATGCTCCCTCATACGCCACGTGGCTTTATGAAAAGAAGATTTTAAGTACACGATCCGATTACGATGCCCTTGAGCGTTATTACTTTGACGAGCTTTATCTCAGGGCTTCAAAGCTGGATGGAACATGTGAGATCTGCAAATTCCGGCCGATAACCAGGAAGGCTTTATATTTCCGTAGGGGCAAGTGCATCAGCCATCGGTTTTGTGATACGTGCAAGATCCCAAGATTAAGCAATGGAGATTTCACAAGTCTGTCGATGCTGGATTTTGACTCTTCGACAACTCGCCATCATTTCAAGGTGATTCATTCACTTGCGGAGAAATACACAGGTCCAAAAACTGTCTTCTGTCAGGAGGAGATGGAGGAATTCTTTCGCAAGGACTCCAACTTCAAAGATGCCACGCCAAACTTCTTCAGCGATTGGGAAAAGGAGGTTGAGTCGTAATGATCCAACCTTCCCCCATCCACCATTTCCTCGACCGCATTCTTTTGAGACAGCACGAGCTCAATGGAACCATCAAGCATCCCCGTGTCGATCAACTGGCACTGCTGCTTCTGTCACAACCGATTCAACAGATCAACGACACACTGATCATGGAATATTGGATCGTCACAGCTCAGGGGGCTTTGGGCTTCTTTTCAACGATGGATGAAGCTGTCCTGTTTACCGGCGATCAGCACTTATGAGTGAGATGTGTTTAAATACGGAATATACTTTCTTTAAAAAATGGTATATCGGGAATAGTCAGCTGATCAAGGAACTGAAGCAGGCAGCATCTTTAAGCATTAAGGAGATTTCAGTGCTCATCGTCAAAATGGTCGCTGGTGGCTTTTAAAGCCACCAGACGCGATTTCCGCTACGGTCCCCTCGATAGAGCCAAAGCCGTTAGGAGGCCCTTCCTGTGCATCTGCTAGCAGCTAAGCCTTCGGAGCTGCCTTCTTCACCGCCTCTTTCTTGTCAGCCTTCTTTGACTTCGCCCACCGTTTGCGTTGAGCGGCAGCGATCTTCTCACGCGCTTCTGGAGACATCACACGTTTCGTCTTCTTGGCTTTTGGTGTTTTAGGTTCCTTTGCAGTTTTGGTCGGCCCTGATGAACCTCCAAGGAGTGCAGCGAGTTCGGCATGAAGTGCATCAAGCTTTTCGCTGATGATGACGGCTTTTTTAAGTTGGGCTGTGGTGGGCATAGTGGACGTGAAATGTAGCTGCTGTCTGAGTATCTGCAACAAGCCACAGAGTCAGTTGATCTTGCCAGCGAGGATCTCCTGCCAACCAGAGGACAAAAGATTCATGGGAAAATCAGCGGGAAAGGACTTTTTGATTTGTGAGATCTCCTTTGGATCAGGCACATCACTACGGCTCAAATCGTTGATCACGTGCCAATTCGCGAAGCGTCTGAGGCAGTGGGTGTAGCCAATGTCCGGAAACCATGGGCCGATAGCACTTGTTCCATCCTCGAAGAATGGCTCGCATTCGACTACACAATAATCACCCAAGACCTTCAGATATTCGATCTTCAGCACTATCGGCTTGGGCAATTTCTTCTCCGCGTGTTCCTGGATGATGAAAGCGCGCAAAGCATCACAGATCTCTTTTCTCTCTGTGCTACCCGGTTTTGGCGTGTGGGCGTCTTCAGCACGAACAGGCAGAGCGAGGCATATCAAGACGAGGAGAGTCAGAAGTCGGAGTGTGTTCATTAATTTTTATTGGTGATCGGTTCAGCCCCAAAAATCGCTTCAAATTCAGGGTCGTCCAGGCCTCTCATTCGCAGGGCCTCACTCAACCGCCAAAGGCACACGGTCACCTTGTGAGAGTGCCCGTCCGCGATGCGTTTATCTTCGCTTGGTCTGGCTGGCTCCACTCCAGTGAGACGGTGTCAACTACTGGAGATGTGTCGTTCGGTTGCGCAAAATGACTTGAAGTGCGTGACGATGATGACGACTCGGTGACGCCATCGCCAATGGGAACATCTGGCCCTGTGAAGGCGATGACGAAGACGATTAATCTGATCGCAAGCCGTGATTCGCCCCTTGGCAAGGCAGAGGGTAGGCTTTCTCACTTTCGCAGCCGGAAAAACTGCCTTGGAGCCGTAGGAGTCAGATTTACCCGACGCTGGTAGTCCTGGATTATTTCCGGGTTCAGCACCGGCTGCCAGCTATTCGGCTGCGTGAGATCAGCCGTCGTCTCCAGCGTCCAATCAATGCCATACATCGGCCACGAGAGATTCATCTGCTGCCCGTTCTGTCCCAGAGTCAACACGGGCCGAGGCGGTATATAGAACTGAATGTTGCGGATGCTCAATGAGCCTGATGGCGGCCCACTTGGCGCAATAAATGCAATGACCAAACTCACGTCTTGCGCGCGGTAATCAGAAACTTGGAAAACAGGTGATGACTGCCA
This sequence comes from Prosthecobacter sp., assembly GCF_044373815.1. Classification (GTDB taxonomy): domain Bacteria; phylum Verrucomicrobiota; class Verrucomicrobiia; order Verrucomicrobiales; family Verrucomicrobiaceae; genus Prosthecobacter. Next base: position 21,644 of record NZ_JBIPNG010000011.1, read on the forward strand.
GACGCCATCCGCAACATAACGCGCATCCAGCACACACAGGCTGTCTCCTTCCAAGCCTACGGACATGAAATCATCCACACCAGCGCTCATCATCTTGTATTCGAAAGTCATGCCAATAGCTTCAAGTGGTACATGTGTGCTGAGAGATATGTAGGCTGCGCTGGCAGCGTCACCGCTGATGCTTTCAGGTGACGCCAAGTGTTGTGATGCATCCTTGTTCGCACTGACCGCCTGCCGTAGTGAGTTGGGCTGAGGTAAAAGGCTTTGGTTCCCCGAAAATGTGTAAGTGGCATCCCACCATGCATAGTTGTTCGCAGGTGCGGCGTTCACTTGAATTGGCTGGAAATAGGCCGGAGTCGTGGAATCCGGGCTGGAAAGAAACACCGGTGTACCATTGGGTTTAGAGAATGCCTCGACCTGATCAACGATTACATTGGCGGAGTAATTAATGGCACTTATTTCCGCCTTGTGAATCGCATTGCCGGTCGCTGTTAGTCGTCGATACGTCGCATCGGTCACCGCAATCGTTGCATTCCCAATCGCAACCATCGTCTGGCTGGCAAGCGCCGCCGGATAGACCGCCACCCGCCCCATCGACACCAGCGACGCAATCACAGAAGAACTGATAGGAGACAGCTCCAACTCGTTTTGCCCGAGGATGTTTTGGCGGTAGTAGCTCGGTGCTGGCGGTGGTTGTCCTGTGGAATCCCAATTCGACTCGAATGAATTGCGGTGTCCCATCATACTCGAACTCGGACTCTGAATCGTCTTGATATACCATTCATAGGCATAGCCATGACCGATAACAGGATTCAGAACCAGATTCGTTTTGAGCAAAAGAATATTCGCCGCCTCTGATTGCAGGTATCCCACCTCACTGATGTAGTTGTCTATCCAGCGCGAGCGCTTTGGCACGACTTGGATGACGAGATTCTTTGTTTGCGCGGTGAAGTCATCCAGCGCTATGTCACGGGCCATCCCCACGGCAATTGTATCCAAGCCAGCTTGCGCTAATTTAGCCGATGCCGCGATCTCAGCCTCATCAAGCAACGTCATGTGGGTGCGAGATGACGCATAACCCAGGCGTGCGTCACCTGTCGGACGGCTGTCGCCATGCACATAGTCGGCAGCTAGGCAATTGACGCCGCAGCCGAAGCTGTGGCCGATAAAGTGAATCGGCTCGCTGTAGCCCGTTCCCAAAGCGTCCATTAACGCACCTCCCAATGCTGCGCCCTGATCGGGTATCCCCACAGCGACAAAGGCGGGATTCATTGATATGTTGGCGAATGGACCCCAATCCCAAGCAAATACGTTGATGTTACTGGAGTAGGGATTGTTTATGAGCGCTGTCGCCATCCGCTTGATCCAACCCACCCCCTTGCCGTTGGCTTCGTCATCCTGCTCTATTTGAACGCCATCGCGCCAGCCGTGAGTGATCACCACACTGAGCTTGGTGGTGGCGATGTTGATGGGGACGGCCTCGAACTGCTGTGTGCTTGGGTTGAACCATCGCAATTGAGCGCTCACCGCACGATTTGGACGAGTGGAAAGATTAGATGCCAAGGGTAGCGTTACATGATTCAACGGAAGATTGGCAGGTTTGGGAATCGTTGCACCGGAAATAACCGTGATGTCCACACTGCGGCTCGTGGTTTGACTAAAGCTGTTCGTCACGCTTACGGAATAGACTCCAGAATTTGCACTTTGCGCATTCGTGATGGTCAGCGTGGGTGCAATTTTGCCAGCGATATTAACCTCATCTTTACGCCATTGGTAGGTGAACGGTGGGTTAATGTCCGCTTCGACGGACAACACCATGTTTGTGCCAGACCTTGCAATCTGGTCATTGGGCTGATTAACGATGATTGGTGTGCCATCGAAGTAAAAACTCACCGCTGCACTCGTCGTGAAGGTCAGATCTGCGTCATCGAGTTTGTCAAAGTACTGAAAGCTCACCACCTTGCTCTGGATCGTGGTGCCGGCCTCGTCGAGGGAGCTTTCGAACTGGAAGCTGACCACCTTGGAGAAGGTGTCCGGGTCCGTCGCGAATACGCTGCTATCCATTGCCCAGGCGATCAGCAGGGCGGCGGCAGAACGTAAGAACGGAAGGTGCATGGAGGGTTCGTGCAGGCAGCGAAAGCAGAGAGACGTTTCCTCACCGCACGGGCAGCGTGTAGCGCTTCCCGGATTCCGTGATGTAGGCCACATGCTGACTGCTGCCGATGCCTGCAGTGATCTCCACCTGCGCAAAGCGCTCGCCATGTGCCGTCCAACCGGTTTCGGAGATGTTCTTCACCGAGTCACCGCCGGCAGTGGAGGCCGTGCCTGCCACGCCGCTCACACATTTCGCGTAGACGATGCCGCCGCCACGCGGCATCGTCACCGGGATCGTTGCCGTGCTGGCCGTCTGTGTGCCACTGCCGTTCGTCCCTGTGGCGACAATGTCCGCCCCATTCGCCGGACGCACCGTGACCGTGATCGTGGTGTTCATCGGCAGATTCGAGCAGTTCACCACCACATTCATCGGGTTCGTTTGCTGCGCGGGTAAGATCACATCAGGATTCGCCAACACCCCACTCGGGCTCGCTGCCACCGAGACACCACCGATGCTCTGAATGCCGAGCTGCACGTCTTGGCCGGAGGCTGGGATGATGATGGGCTGGAAGCCTTGGGTGTATTGCCCGGTGATGCTGCCGCTAAAATTGTTCTGCAAAGCATCTATTCTTACCCTGCCTTGTCCTGCCGAACTTCCGATTCCACTCGGATAAAGAAATGCAAACATGGATCCACCCGCGCAATTAATGGTGCCGCCACCATTCACAAGGCTAGCAATCAAACGCACACCGCCTCCACTTCCACCTCCACCACCGCGGAAATCATTCGTGCTGCCTCCTCCGATTGACCGAAGCGTTCCATTCACTTCAATCAGGCTCGACGAGGCAATTACTATGGCACCGCCGCCGCCGCCTCCACCGCTCCCGCCATAAGCACCGCCATCAGGATTATTGCAGCCCCCCGAACCGCCTGAGCCGCCAATTAAAGGCATCAAGAAAATGTTTCCACACAAGTCACCTGCTGGAAATTGCTTGTGAGAGCCAGTTAATTGCTGACCAACTGTTCCGAAGGATGCGCTGCCTCCATGTGCGTTGAATCCGGCAACCACCTTTCCGCCTCCAGGTCCTTGTCCTGGAGTGGGTGGTGCTGTCGAGCCAGATTCGCCGTTCCCGCCTCTAAAACCTCCAGGGCCGCCTACAGCTCCAGTCTTCCAAAGTACCCAATTATCGCTGCCGGGGTTTTTTCCAGACAGTTCTACGGTGCCACCAATCACACAATCCCCCTGCACCAGCCAAACCACTGGCGTGTTGTTGGCATTCGGTGTGAAGGTCACCGTGACTCCCGAGGGGATGTTCACCGAAGTGTACTGATAGATGCCGGTCGGGTGATCGGCCATGTCGATGGTGACGTTTTGCGTGGGATTGAAGGCTCCGTCGCTGCCGTTGCTGCCGCTGTTCACCTGCGCCGCAGCGGAGACGATGAAGGCGAAAAGGATCCACAAGCCCAATGCCTCCGAGCGGCAAGAAGTGCGAAGGGTGCATTTCATAAGAAGTATAAGGTAGATCAATGCCAGCTGAACTAGATGCGACACGGCAGATTTTGGAGGTTGGCGGCAGGTTGTCAAACATCCACGCATCCTAAAAATCGGGAGACGCTCAATCCAGCGTCTGCCGGTAGCGCATCACGCCGATGATCAGGGCCACAGGCTCTGCCACTACCAAAATACCGACAGCCTGAATTGTGTCTCTTGCCGGTTGAGCTGATGGTGTGACTGGCTCCGGCTGCTGGTTGTGTTGTCGATCCCGGAGGCGTCAGTGATTGTGCTCCTGCTGGTGGTCGATATGTGGGAGTTGCCGACATCACACGCCCCTTGATACGAGACCCATCCAAGAGGTTGATCTCAATGGGGGTATCAGCGCCAAATGAATGCAGTGCGCACAGAGCCAGGCAGACGTAAAGCAGAATGGATTTCATAGGGGCAGGCGAGGATCGAGTGCGAATCTATGGAATGAACCAAATGAATGCCAGCACAAAGGAGCCTGTTGTTTTTTGCGTTTTCTTAAGAACGTCTGATGAATTCCGTGCGCGAGGGATGGACATATTGCGGATTTGGGCCAAGTCATGCCACCATGATCCTTGAAGCTATGATCCAGCGGCTATTTGCCAGCCTCGCGCACGGGCCATCCATGAATGCCCGCCCTCATCGTTCACGGCAACGCTGTGACTGGATGGAGCTGAGTCTTCTCAAGGGTGTCGAGCCTGCATCTGCGCTCAAAACCCTGCTTGAGAAGCGGCAGATTGAACTTCTGGTCAGAGTTAAAGCTGGTCAAAAAGGTTCAATTCAAACATTTTTGCTTATGGCCAGTCATTTAATTGGAGCCTTGATAATATTTCTTTCTCTTTCTGCTCAAGCCCAAACTGGAGCATCCCCAGGGCTAGCCGAACTTGAGTTGAATGGAGGGTCTTGGCCCCTCGGGGTTAACGCACGTTGGCCCGCCGGTATATCTGAAGAGCAGATGGGAGCCTTAGCCGCTAAAGGTAATGCGAATGCTCAGTATTTAATCGCTCAGCCTTTAATGGCAACGCGGATTGAGGTCATCGTACCAGGTAGCCCAATTGGAGTAGGTGTGAACGCTTCAACACTGGGTAGGCCCGCTGAAACCCGAAGGGTGTACAATAACGTGGCAAACGCGATAGAGGGAACTCGGTTGCTGATCAAAGCTGGACAGCAAAGGCATATCCTTGCGCAAATAGATTTGGGGCACTTATATGAAAGAGAGAATAATCCACAAGAGGCCGTGAAGTGGTATGTTAAAGCGGCTGAGCAGGGCTCAGAGGATGCGATGCAGGCCCTCGGAACAATTTACCGTGATAGTTACTTGTTGATCGATGCTTACATGTGGCACGCCTTAGCGTCGGCTAAATGTGTCCAGCGAAACGGGAACATCAACTTTTACATCGACCAAAAAAACTATTTGATTAGGTGGCTGAAGCCGGAGGAAATAGAAGAAGCGCAAAAGCTTATCGACGATTGGAATCGAGAGCACACTAAATGACTGACCAGCGTAATTTCTAGATCTGCGGTGTTTGATTGTTTTGTTGCACCTGGGTCACCACCGCCACAATGATCTGCGCCGTTAGGCGGAGACTGGTCGGAGCATCTAGAACATTTCGACACGTTCTCGGTCGTTCCGATGAATGGAACAATACTTGAAATCCACCTCTGGAATCCAATGACGGTGTCAAACTCGGTCATGAATTAAAGACCCAGAATTAATCCCGCCGTGGTTTCCCCACTCGATGTACGTGAAGGGAGAAGCCACGCCCATTTTCATACGGTTCCACGGTCGCATGCACCTCCAGCACAGGATAGCGAACGGTGACAGTGCCGTAGCTCCTGTAGGTGTCTGCAAAAAGTTCTGTTTCAACGATCCCAGTGCGGTCTGCGAGGGTCATGAACTTCATGACCTCTCCTGTGACTTGGTGATGCAGCCGTTGTTCGATGACGAGTCCACAGCAAACCACACGCTGGCCGATGAATTCCGGCAAGCGGTTCACTGAGCAGTAGGTATCCCATGCCACGTCCGGGTAAAGATCCAGGGGGTGACCAGAAATAGTGAAGCCAAACAGATCCGTTTCCCATTCCAGCCGTTCTCTGAGGGATGGTTCATTGAGACCTGCTTTAAGCCTTTCAGCAACATTGGGCGGTGGCAATAGCCATCCTTGGTCGCTTTCAGATGGTGAGGATGACATGTATGCCTTCGACTGCCAGAACTGGTGTGTTCGTGGATCGCCAAACACATCACAGGCGCCGGCACGAATGAGATTCTGGATTTCGTCGGAGCTTGGATGTGTCCGGACACAGAAGTCCCGGAGTGACACAAACGGGTCCCTCATAGCCTCCCTCTGGATGGTCTTAGCGGTTTTCTCGCTCAATCCTTTGATACTGCGCACAGGCACCCGTATTTGCCTTCCTTCAGATTCGAATGCGTCTGAGGGATTGTTGACCGTGGGAGACAGAAACGACAGGCCCAAATGGTAGGACTCCAGCGCATAGACCAAGGCTGAATAAAAGCCTTTCCCATTGCTCAGAACCCCAGCCATGAACTCCGCAGGATGATAACGCTTCAACCATGCAGCCTGATATGCCTCGACGCCGTAGGCTGTGCTGTGTGCTTTGCAGAATGCATAACCGTTGAATCCTGCCACCAGATCCCAGACCTCCTCGATCTTTGCTTTGCGGTGACCTCTGGCTAACGAATAAGCCACGAACTCACGCATCAGTTCTTCAATGACGCTGCTTTTCCGCTTCACCAATGCTCTTCGAAGAATGTCTGCTCGACCTGCTGACATCCCTGCAAAAGCTTCACAGATTTGCAGAATGTGCTCCTCGTAAACGACCAGTCCAAAGGTGCTACGCAGACAGCCTTCCAAAGACGGGTGAGGATAATACACAGGTTCGAGACCCTGATACCGGCGCGTGAAGCTGAGCTTTTTGGTTCCGTTTGAAGCTCCAGGTCTTATCACACTCACAATTGCCACCAATCCATCAATCTCCCTGACGTTGGTCATTTTGCACAGTGAGATCATGGCCGGCGATTCGATGTGATGCACCGCCCTAGCTCCTCCACTGGCGATCATTTCCCAGACCTCAGGATCTTCCCAAGGCTCCAACGCCTCCAGATCGACAGCCATGCCACGACAGGAAAGAGCGTTCACTGCATCTCGCATCACCGCCAATCCTCCCTGCGCAAGAATGTCCATTTTGATCAACCCGACCGCTTCAACCGCATCCATGTCCAAATGCGTAGTTGGATAGCCCTTAGAACTGATGAATGTAGGTGTCAGAGAATGGATGGCATCACGAGAGACCACCACACCACAGGGATGCATTTTGGCATAACGCGGAAACCCATCCAGAAACTCAGCCATCTCCAATGCTGTTTTATAGGGCTCTTCCTCCCATGGACTGTCCTGGCATTCCTCACTCTGTTGCACGGCCTCAGACAGGTTCTTTGCGCTGGCATGAGGCACGTTCTCAGTGAGGCGTCGTATTTGATGATCAGCCACGCCCAGGACCTTCGCAATATCAGCCACAGCCGATCTACCACGGAAAGTGTTAAACCCACCAACAATCGCTGCATGCTGGTTGCCATAGCGACGAAAGATCAAGTCAACGACATCATCCTTTTTGTCGTGAGGAAAGTCGATGTCGATGTCAGGCAACTTGTTCAATGCCATCCGCTCACGATTCAAAAATCTGCGGAAATACAGCTCGAATCGAATGGGGCACACACCACTAATGCCAAGGCAGTAGCAAACCAATGAATCTGCAGCACTGCCTCTCGTGATCCAGTCAATGCCTAGGCTTCGGCATTCCTGTAGCAGCTCCCAGACCGCCAAAAAGTATTCCTCGTAACCCACCTCTCCAATGATCCCCAACTCCTCCTCAAGCTGTGCAATATGCTTCGATGCTTTGTCCCGGTAGCGTCGATGCAGTCCCTCCGTCGCCAGTTGATACAGCAAAGCTTTTGGTGAAACCCCGGAGGCTGGAACGAACCGTGGGAACCGCAGGATGTTGAACTCGAAGGAAAAATCACATTGTTCTGCCAGACGAGTGGACGCTGCGATCTGTTCTACGGAAAACATGCCACCCCATTCTCGTGATGACTTTAATCCATAATGGCCTGTCCGCTTCTCAGGATGTTTTTCGTTCAACCGTGTGAGAGTGCGGATGCTTTGGATGATTCCGTATTTGCGTCTGTCTTCGGGTTTTTTATACCGGACTTCTGGCAGGGCATGTGTGGCTGGTGACGCAAATAGCAGACCCTCACGGTGATTTCTCAACGCTTCGTCCGTCAGTTTCTCCATGCTGAGCAAATGACACAAGTTGCCATATCCGATGCCGTTTTGGACGTATGCAAAAGTGGACCCTGATGGCGTTTGCAGATCTGCCGCTATCAATGCCTTGATGCCTGCTGCCTTGGCCGCTTGAAAAAACGCAACAGCTCCATGGAGGTTTGGATCTGTAATTGCCACTGCATTCAGCCCATTCGTCTTTGCCAGTTCGACAACTTCTTCAGGCGAGAGGAGGGAGTCGAGGAAACTGAAATACGATTTGAAGTTGAGTCCCACCAACAACTGCTGCTCGATTTGGCTTGGTGGTGCTGGCTTTGCGATTGTGGTGATTGCTTGTGGCTTTGCCCGGTGCTGAATGACCATCTCAGTGCCACGCATGATCTGCTTGTCCCTTCGAAGCTGGTCAAACACCGGAGCAAGTTGCTGCATTTTAAGCCTCTTCTGTGCATCTGCTTCTAACGGCAGCTCTGAGCGAAACACTGACCCGTAGATGTGGCTCAGCTTCAAGCCAATCAGACGAACGCTCACACGTCTATCCCATGCCTTCTTCAGCAATAACGGCAGGACAGGAAAAATGTCTTCGGCCAAATCTGACGGTTCTTCGAGACTCACACTCCGCGTGACGTCCTGCATGTCATTGTAGCGGAGCTTCAATGTGATGGTGCGATAGCTGCGACGATCCTCACGCACCTTGGCTGTGAGATTGTCCGCCATCTTGTAAAGCTGCGATATCAAGACGGCTTCTTCGGTCACATCGACGCCAAACGTGTGTTGTTCGCCGTAGGATCTTGCAGGCTGCTTCTCCATAACCAGCGGCCGGCAATCAATGCCTTGAGCGTATTCGCGGAGCTGGGAACCATAGCCACCCACGAGCAGAGCCAACATCTCCACGGGTGTCTCAGCGATTTCACGGATAAAAGCCAGTCCTGCTGATTTGAGGGTGCCTGAAAGTTTAGGGCCGACATTGGGAAGCCAGTGATTGGGCAACGGAGCCAGAAATTCTCGCTCATGTCCCAATGGCACCTGTATCAAACTCGCTGGCTTTTTGAGCTTCGATGCCACCTGAGAAACGAGCTTGTTGCTGGCAATGCCTTCCGAGACGGTGATCTTCAATCTCTGCGCGATGGCTTTTCGGATTGTTTGAGCCACTGCCTCCGGAGTGCCTTTGCGCAGTCCAGCCAGATCGAAATATCCTTCATCAATGGAAGTGATTTCGACGTCCGGCGTGAAATCGAAAGCATAGCTGAACATGAATCTGCTGAATCGCTCATATTTTTCGAAATCACCCGGCAGGACGATCAGCTTCGGACACAGCTTCCTTGCCCTTGCTGTTGGCATCGGTGTGTAGATGCCGAGCTTCCTGGCCTCGTAACTGGCGGATGCGATGATTCCTCGTTTTTCACCCCCGACAGCGATAGCCCGTCCTCGCAATGTTGGGTCAGCTGCTTGTTCAACAGAAGCAAAATAAGCGTCTGCGTCGAGGTGGACAATCATGGCGTGTCACCAATCCGCTTATGTCACCTGCCGGAACAAGGCCACCAGCACACCTTGGATGACCAACTCTTGTGCTGGAATGAGGGAAGGGTATGCAGGATTCTCGGCCTTCAGAAAGGGTCTTCCACGCTGCACGATGTAGCGTTTGAGGGTGGAGTCACCGTCAATGAGCGCCGCCACAATATCGCGGTTCTTGGGCTCCTTTTCGAAATCCAGAATGACAACGTCCCCGGTATGGATCCCGGCGTTGATCATGGAATCACCTCTGACTTTCAGAGCAAAAGTCCGCATGCCTTTGGGGATACGAAGGTTCTCAACGTCGAATGAATCAAGCCGGTCAGGCCTGGCAGATTCAGAGACAGGCGCACCCGCTTGAATTGCTCCGAGCACTGAGATGCTTCCCAGGAGTTCGGAGAGTTTTAAGAGTGGATCCATTTTGCTAGACGTGTTCTAATGAACATTGCCCAGCACGAGCCGACTGCAAGCCTAAAGTTTTGGAATGGATAACGGCGAATCTGGACCACAACCATTGAGTGACCACAGTGAGCAAACCCTTCTCCTCCTTCCAAAGTACAGGATCAAAGGAGGATCACTTTTTGGGTTTTGCCTTCTTGAGGGCTTGTGCATTCTCGGCTAGCGCATCATCAAAGAGCACCCTGATGAACTCGGCTTTGTTGGCATAGCCTTTTTGAGCTGCGATCTTTGCCAGGGCAGCGTCTTTGTCGGCACTGATGTAGGCTCCTGCCAGCTTCGTTCCGGGTTGTCTTTGGTTTGGCATTTCGGTAAGGAGGTTGGTGCGCTGACAGGCTAGGCGTTGCGGTCATTCGGATTTCGGCGTGCTCACAATCTTGCGGAGTTCGTCGAGGCACTCTGCATGCGTCTTGCCGAGCGGAAGGAAATCCGAAGCTTTTAGCACGACGGTGCCTTGGGTGTTGATGACAACAAAGTTTGGAATTCCACTCTCGCTGCCAGTATAAAGTTTCCGGAGCTTTGGGAGGTGGGGAGTGTCGTCGTATTCGGCAGTAAACCACGGCATGGCGTGGCTGCTCATGTAGCTGAACATCTCAGCTTTCGATTTGTCCGTTGAAACGAGGACAACCTCCCAGTCCCTTTTGTCTCCGTTCGCAGCGTAAATGCGCTTTAACTCCTCGCAGACTGCCTGGCATGGCCCGCACCAAGATGCGGAGAAGAGCACCACGAGATGTCGCTTGTGGGCCAGAGCGTCCGCCATGCGAATGGCCGAAGTATCAGATTTGTATAGATAGTCGCCAGCCACTTGCTGGAAGTTGGCAAAAGGGATTTTTGCTTCCTGTGGTTTGGCCGGAAGAAGAAAGGCGAAGGATAGGAGAGTGCTGAGGAACAGGCTTTTGGTCATAGGTGCGGTGGTTATTGGGTTAGCGGGTAGCAAGCATCTGCGCGAACGAGGACTCCGAGAACACGCATACGCCCATCTTCTTAAATGCGATGAGCCATTCGTAACGTGGATGCACGTCATCTGGCACCACACTTTCATCATCGGAATAAACTGCGTAGCCAGCCCCAAAACGACCAGCTTTCTTGAGCCTGAAAGTGAGTCTCGGGCTGAGATTTCGCAGTCGGATTGCGAATGGAGGCCGCGAGCATTCCGCCTTCCACTCCATGAATGCCCTCGTTGGCTAAATGGAGCCGAAGCTGCTCGAAGGCATTGACAGCCATTTTGTGAGCAGCCTGCTTGGACACGCCCAACTGCTGTCCGATCTCTTCGTAACTGTGCCCCAAAGAGTATAGGTCAAGCACTTGCTGGGCTCGATCCGTTAGCGTCGGTAAGTGACGGCACAGCACGTCGCGAGCTTCTTGAGCACGAACGTTCTGAATGATATCTTGTGTTAGGTCTGGTCGCGACTGAAGAAAAGAATCGGCATTTTCATCTGCCGCATCAGCCAAGCTGGTTTCGTCGATGAAACGCTGAGCATGACGAACTTCGACCCTGTAAAGGGAATTCAAAGCGTTGCGGATGGCCGTTCCAGCAAAAGGTTCGAACGAACCTTTGTCCGGGTCATAGGCGTAAGCAGCTCGATATAGCGCATCGTATGCGGTCGATGTCACATCCTCCATGCCTGCGCCTGGAATGTTGGAGTAGTTCCTGGCAATCCGCTCGGCCAAGTGCCTGTTGATCTGAAAAATAACCTGGGGATCTGATTTCACGGGATTTAACCTTTTTTAGCCTGGGGAGGTTGACGGTTTTTTGGCGAATCCGTAGGAGCCTCAAACCAACACAACATAACATGAAAACATGCCTTCAACAACCAGCCAGTGGCTACCTGAATGATTTCCATTTTGATGATGCCATAACACAGCGTCAGCACGATCCTGTATTTGGGTGTCTGGAGCTTGGACTGCATGAACGGGCGCTTGATTACCTCACCTCTGATCCCGAAAAGCAAATGGCGTCGGGGAAACTGGAGGCATTGCGGCTGCTGGCGTTGGAGCAAGCGGGCACCTCAAGCGAATATTTAGCGCACCAAGCCGTGCAGAGCAGCCTTGCCTACCCTGACAATCTCCAAATTCTCGATACCGCCTGCATTCACCTCGCATCTTCTGAGCAATACCATCGTCTTTTTCGCTTTTTTAGAAACCACCCGACGCGTGTTCAAGTCCGCCACCATCCTTCTATTCTTCACAACCTAGCAGCCGCAGCGGCTCAGACGGCCCGGTTTAAATCTGGGCTCGCTTACGCATTCAAATCAGCGTTCCAAAACCTGGCGGATCCATCCAACTTGCTGATTGACCTCCAGATGAGGCCTTTATGGGAATATTATGCGACAGCTTCATTTGGATGCCTGACGGAGGCCCGATGGATGTGCTCGCCATCTATGTTTCGCGTTCTTGATCAGTCCATTCAGCGAACAAGCGGCTCTCTTGCGGTTTGTGAGTTCACCTTGCGCCATTGCGTGCCGAGTGAGTTTCATCGCTACCTCCAGCGAGACGTGTCTTCCTATTTCGTGCTTTCGGCCGCCACTCCTCCACATGTTCGCCTTGCTTATCGTTCATGGATGGACGCGCAGCGCACTGCAGGCATACAGGTCTTCAAGGCGGCTGTGAACAACGCGCTGAACTTCCTTCGTTCTGCCAAGCATAACCGGCCAGATCAGCGAGGTTTCTGCTACGAATAAGGCATTGTCTCAGCCTACCACCACAGCAAAGCCTTCAGCGACTGCCGCACCATGGGCGACATCGTCGAAAGGCACATCAAGTTCACGCTGGTTCGCAACATCTCTTGAGAGTCGATGGCTTGGTCAAAAATTGGCACTTGCCACCGACCAGACCACCCCCATCATCCACGGCTATGACGCTGCCAAACATCTTCGAGACTGAAACCAAGCCCGCCAAGTTTTCCGCCGGAGATATCATCTTCTCCAGCGGTGATGAGGGTGATGTCATGTATGTCATCAAAGAAGGCGAAGTGGACCTTCGCCTGGGCGGCCGCACCGTCGAAACTGTGGGCGCTGAGGGATTCTTCGGCGAGATGAGCCTCATCGAGGAAGGTCCGCGCACTGCCACCGCCGTGGCGAAGACCGACTGCACACTCATCCCCATCAACGAGCGGCGCTTCGAATTCATGGTGCATGAGGTGCCCTTCTTCGCCCTCAATGTCATGAGGAGCCTGAGCCGCCGTCTCCGCAACGTGGACGCGAAGAGCCTTTAGTCAGCCCCCCTCACACCCTGTCCCCGCGCCGCAACCACGTCCAACCCGCCCCGGCCTCCCTCAAAAAGTAATTATCCGCCGATCAACTCGGTTGAAAACCAATCATCCTCCGGTTCTTCCTCTTCTCACCTGAGTGCTCCGCCTTCGCCTTCTTCACTATGCTCCACTGGGGGCGTAAGGGAAGCGAAAGGTCACAGTATCTCCACGAGGTGGCTTGGAAGCGATTTTAAGAGTGCCTCCAATGAAATTGGTCTGGTAGTCCATGACTTGCAGGCCGATGCCTTCAGTGGCTTTGGCCTTGGTCTTTTTGATGCCCAAGCCATCGTCTTCAATCTTGAGCACACAGCTCTTTTCACCCAAGTGGCGCAGAGAAATGGTGATCTTGGTGGGTTTGCCGTGACGAATCGCATTCTTCGCAGCCTCTTGTGCAATGCGGTAACCCAAACGAGACCTCAAAGCACCAGCTGATTTATGGTAAACTATTTGCTAAGGTAGTCTCAGCTCTTCGGGCTACATCCACGTCCAACTCGACCAGGCTCCCTCAAAAAGCAATTTCCTAGCAGACTGACCTACCCGCATGAGAGCCAAACTGAAATCACTGGAGAAGGAACTCGAAATCGTCCTCGAGGACTTCAACCAGATCGGACGCAGCCCCGATGCATCCATCCGGCTGGTGGACGGGGGTGTTTCGCGCCAGCATGCCACCATCCGCCGTGACGGGCAGCTTTTCTGGGTTTCGGACCTCGGCAGTGCCAACGGCAGTTTTATCAACGACGTTGCCGTCTCCACTGCCCGTGCTCTGCGCCATGGCGACCGCGTGCAGTTTGGCACGAGCAATTTCATTTTCGACAGTCAGGAAGAAGAACGCCCGCCAAGCGAATTCGGCGACAACAGCACACAGTCGCTTAACACCGTTGCGCTACCCATGAAAACCGTCCGGGCCACGCTGCTCGTCGGTGACCTCCGCAATTTTACCGCCCTTTCCGCCCAACTCAGTCCTGAGGAGGTTGCTGCAATGCTGCGCGAATGGTATGCGCAATGCGAGGACGTTCTCAAGTCACGAGATGCCATCATCGACAAGTTCATCGGAGACGGTGTCTTTGCCTACTGGCCCGGCGACGACCCATCCACTCGAAAAAAGGCCACCGAAGCCGCTAAGCTGCTCAGCGGCCCCGAAGCCCACGAGTCCCCAAAACGCAAATGGCTGCGGGACAACATGAACCTCGAGGTTCACTGCCATATTGGCTTGAACATCGGTGATGTCGCTCTGGGCACTATGGGCCGGGGAAATACCACGGCAGTCGGCGAAGCCGTAAACGTGACCTTCCGCATCGAGAGTCTGACCCGCAAGCTACAGGTGCCCGTGCTTGCCGGCGCCCCCTTCTTAAAGGACTGGCAGGAGGGCCACCATCTTTACCAGAATGTCGGCATCCACCCCGTCAAGGGACAGCCCGATCCGGTTGAGGTATATTCTCTGATTGATGTGCCAACGATGGCGATCTGATCTGCATCTAGGTACCGCGACATTTCCTCGCAATTCATGCGCTGGACAGGCCCCCTCACACCCCGTCCCCGCGCTCCGCCCATGGCCAACTAGCCCCGGCACCCGAAAAAGCAATTTCCTAGCAGCCGCATCCGCGACAGAGTGCTCACTTTGCTGGCGGTGGCTGGACGCCAGAGGTGATCACTTCCCTTCCTCGGGAAACAGCAACCAGCGGTCTGCCAGCAAATCGGTGATCTTCACGCAATGATCCGACTGCGCGTTGTTTGGAAAGGCCAGCCGCACGGTGACAAGGGCCTTGGACCCCGGCAGTTTCAGGGCGGGCATGGTCGTACCATCCGGCAGCTTGTGAGGCAGCGGCACACCGATGAGGTTGGCCAGCGCGATGCCGAGCATGCTCTTGCGCTCCACATAGCCGGTCACATTTTGCAGGCGGTCCGGGCTGTGCAGTTTCACGGCCAGCCAACGCCAATTTTCGTTGAACTCGTAGTTGTAGTAGCTGCTCTCGCTGGCGACGACGCGCATGAGCACCGGAAGCTGAGAGCGCTGCTCTTTGAATTCGGGCCACGTTTTGTCGCCCCAGGCAGACCAGGACTCCCAGTCCAGCAGCAGCTTGCCTGAACGCGTGCGGTGAAAGTTGGCACGCATTCCGACAGCAGGCTGGGTGGTGCTGGCAAATTGAAGATGGAGCACCTTGGAGGTGCCGGCGGTGATTAACCCTGCAGCGAGCAGAGCATCATGCTCAGGATCTTTCAGCCCGCGCTTCTCATACTGCACCTGCATCAGTGGTTTGACGCGTTCCGGTTCAAAGATGTATGGCAGGCGCTCACGCCAAGTTGCGGCCTGCACGTACTTTGCCAGCACAAACTGCGCCTCGGCCACCTGCGGCCCCCTCAGCGGCAGCGTTTCAAAAGACATTGCCACTTTGCTGCTGGCCGAATCATAGAGCGGGCCGCCAGGCCTGCCCTGCTTGGCCGCCTCCACTTTCACCATCTGCGCCAGCGTGACCTGAATCTGTTTGGGTGGCTCGGGAGCGGGGACGGAAGTGGATAGAATGGTGCTGAAGGCGGGGATGACCTTTTTTGGAGGGGCGATCTCCGTCATTGGCTTGGCCTGCGGTCCCTGAAACAGGCGATAGCCAAAGTAACCGGCGGCTGCCAGAACTCCGATCAGGCCAAGGCTGTAGAGCACCAGCATGAAGGTCGCTTTCACCAGCCGCTTGTCCTTTACAGGCTTGGCGGCAGATGGTTTGACGGAAGGTTTGCTCATGAAAAGCCTGGGGGAACGGAGTTATTGCGGCCAGAAAGACACTCCATCAATCCATAATGCGCAGCCCCTGCCAAGTCATCTTTTTGCACTGCCCTCTAAAATCAGGACTGCCGCTGCGGTCTTTGCAATCAAAACGACAGGTTCACATGACTCGATAATGAGCGGCTGAATGTGCCTATTCTCTTACCCTACGCCATGCCCCTTATTGGATCAGGGTTACCCCAATCAAGTGCCTATTGTTTCATGCGGCTG
>NZ_JBIPNG010000585.1:0-3586 GCF_044373815.1 Prosthecobacter sp.
CATTTCCGTGAGTTTCGGAATGAGATAGACGACAAACAGCAGGGTGACGGCAACAGCGGCGACGATGAGAAATGCCGGATAGAGCAGTGCGGAGAGCACCTTGGACTTCAGCGCCTGTAGGGAGCGCATGTACTGTGCCTGACGCTTGAGGATGGTGCTCAGCGAACCGCTGGCTTCACCCGCTGAAACCAGTGCGCAGAAGAGCTTGCCGAAGCTGGGGCTCGTGGCCGCAATGGCTTTCGAGAAGGCCATGCCATCACGCACTTTGCTGCGCAGCACCGTGGCGAGTGTTTTGATGCCGGAGAGTTCACGGCGGCGCTCCATGGTGGCGAGCGCCGGCTCAAGCTGAATGCCAGCGCCGACGAGGTCGGAGAGTTCTTCGATGAAGAGCACTACCTGAGGCAACTTGAGTTTGATGGGACCACCCAGGATGGTTTCAGCGGCTGCGGCACTTTGTTTGGCCTTGGCGGCAGTGCTTGCTGAAGCTTTGGCTTCACCTGCGGCTTCGAGCTTGATGGGCTGAATTTTCTTTTTCCCGAGCAGTGCAAACGCTTCGCTACGATCCGACGCAGCCAGCTCCCCGGTGATGACACCGGAAGGACCGTGAGCGCTGTAAACGAAGGTGGGCATGGGTTAGGCGGCTAAACGCGTGGAAGGCATGGAGGTCGTCTGCGGCGCGTGATTGCGATCGCTGGCGGCGGTAACGCTGAGGACTTCCTCGATGGTGGTTTCACCACTGAGCACTTTCTGGAAGCCGTAACCGCGCATGGGGATGTAACCATCCTTGAGGGCCTGCTTGTGAAACTCGGCGGGATGCGCACGGCTGTTGATGAGGTGCTGCAGCGCATGAGTGACGAGGCAGACTTCATAAATGGAGAGGCGGCCCTGGAAGCCGCTGCCACGGCAGGCCTCACAACCCACGGCACGCATGATTTTGCCGGAGAGATGGGAGGGAAAGCCGATCGATTTGAGATAGCTCTCTTCCACCTCGGTGGGTGTTTTGCACACGGGGCAGAGTTTGCGCACGAGACGCTGGGCGAAGAAGGCGCGCACGGCACTGGAGACAAGGAAGGGCTCCACGCCCATGTCGATGAGACGCGTGATGCCGCCGATGGCGTCATTTGTGTGAAGGGTGCTGAAAACCAAGTGACCGGTGAGAGCGGCGCGCACGGCGATCTCGGTGGTTTCGAGGTCGCGCATTTCCCCGATCATGACCACGTTCGGATCGCCACGCAAAATGCTGCGCAGTCCTGCACCGAAAGTGAGGCCGATCTCGGGCTTCACCGCAATCTGCACGATGCCGGGCATCTTGTATTCCACCGGATCTTCGATGGTAACGATGCGGCGATGCGTCTGATTGAGATCGGTGAGGAAGGCGTACAGCGTGGTGGATTTACCACTGCCGGTAGGGCCGGTGATGAGGATGATGCCGTTGGGCAGTTTCAGCAGTTCATCGACGACGGGACGAATGTTGTCGGTCAGGCCGAGGCGGTTCACGGTGACCTGCTGCTGTGCGAGAAGGCGCAGGCTGATGCTTTCGCCTTCGACGGATGGAATGGTGGCCACGCGTACGTCGATGGAGAGACCGTCGAGTTCGAGGCCGATGCGGCCATCTTGTGGTAGGCGCTTCTCGGCAATGTCGAGGCGTGCCATGATCTTGAGGCGGGCGATCACCGAGGCCTGCAATGATTTGATGTTCTCCGGCACTGGCAGCTCTTCGAGGCGGCCGTCAATGCGGTAGCGAATGCGCAGGCGATCCTGCTGCGGCTCCACGTGGATGTCCGTGGCGCGTTGTTCGAGGCCACGGCGGATGATTTGATTCACGAAACGAACCACCGAGGCTTCTTCGTCCTCGGGTTCATCGAGCACGGTGACTTCATCCTTCAAATCTTCCGCGCCCCAGTCGGCACGACCACGCAGGATTTTTTCAAACGTGTCCGCACCCAGACCGTAGAGCTTTTGCAGGCCCTCGACAATGCGGGTGCGCTGTCCCACGTGCCAGACCACCGGCATCGAAAGACTCGCGGCTACTCGCTGATGTGCCACGAGGCTGAGCGGATCAAACGTGGCGATGTGCAGCGTGCGCTCTGTCTCCGAGCCGTCATCATTTTTCGTTTCTTCGGTGAACACGGGCAGCAAGCGATGACGCAGAGCGATCTCCGCCGGCAGCATGCGGCGCATCCCCTGCTCTGTGGGCTGGTCTTCATCCTTCGGTTCCCACCAAGGCAGGCTGAGAGTCTTGGCCAGGGCGGTCAGGAAATCGCGCTCGCGCACGCCTTCACAATCCAGCACGGCATCCACAAAGGAGGTCTGATTGAAGCACGCCTCTTCCACCGCCTGCCGCACAGCAGGAAGATCGGCACAACCCGAGTCTTTGAGGATCTGATCGATGAGTGGAAGCATGAGGACGGAGCGCCTAAATTCGGCCTTATAATACCGCATAATTATGGTTTTTCATAGAAATGGCAAGTTTTTAATACTTCCAAACCATTTAGAGAGCCGAAAAGTTGAGGTAACCCAACCCTCGGTTACCCCCATTAGGGAGATCTACCCTGCCCCGCCCGCCGCCTATTTGGCAGCGGTGATTTGCGCCACCATCGCATCCAGAGACCCGTTTTTGATCGCGATCAGGCCCTTGGGGTCGATGAGATAAAGGGTGGGAAAATTGCGCAAGTTGTAGAGCGTGGTGTTCGGGCCGCTGCTAGTGTTGTCGAGCACGTTGCGGAAGCTGACCTGGTAATCGGCGAGTGCTTTTTTGGCCTCGGTCTCGATGTCGGTGTTCACACCGATCACGACGGCGTTTTTGTCTTTGAGCTGCGCGGCGGCCTGGTTCATCAGTGGCAGAGTGCCGTGGCAGGCATGGCACCAGCCGCCCCAGAAGATGACGATGACGTATTTGCCGCGGTAGTCGCTGAGTTTGAAGCTCACGCCATCGGCATCCTTGCCCTCGATTTCCGGCGCTTCACAGCCGACCTGAAGGCTGGTCATCTCAAAGAACATTTTGGCGACGGAATCTGAGAGCTTGAAGCCCTGGATGGTGACGTCCTCATAATCGGCATACAGCTGCTGAAAGCATTCAAGCGCCTTGCTCTTTGAAGCAGCGGCGGAGTCACGATCGGCAGAGGCGTCGAAGTTTTTAAAGTGGATGGCACCCAGGGCATAAAGCGCTGCGGCTTTTTCGTCTCGATGCGTGTTCTTTTCGATCACAGCCTTCAGCACCGGCTCGGCTGGCAGGCCATGATATTCGAGCTGCTTCACCGCTTCGGCGATGCCCGCGCGATCCGCGAAGGTGGTGCCGAGCATCTTCAGCGCTTCCTGCCCTTCGGGAAAACCCGCCGCGCCCGTCACGAGCCAGTTCACCCCTTTCACCACATCCGGCTGATCCAAGTTTGCCTGTACCAGTTTCAGCATCTTGGTGGCATAAGGTCCGGCACTGGGAATGCTGGCGCGAAACTTGTTCTTCTCCTCCTCGGTGGCAGCGGCGATGAGCTTCTGCGTGTTGGCACGCACCGAGTTTTCGTACTCATCAATGATCGAACGGATCTCTGTGGCCAGCGGTGCAGATGGAGTCTGGGCCAGGATGGAT
>NZ_JBIPNG010000586.1:0-3585 GCF_044373815.1 Prosthecobacter sp.
CGCTCGAGCATGCCCTGGATGAGCTGGTCAGGGGCTTCTTCGCGCAGGCCTTCCTTCACGCTGCCGGCGATGACGGCCTTGAACCACTGGCGGAAATCTGGCTTAAAGGCGGACTGCCGCAGCATTGCCTCCATGCCCTGGGTGCCGCCTGCGGCGGTGAGCAGGTAGGTACTGGCGGCTCCGGCGAGGGCGGGGATGAAGGCTTTGTTGAGCGCGGTGGATTCGCTGTCGCCGAGATTCATGTAGCCCTGCACGGCATCTCCGTACATGCCGCCAAAGGTCTGGAGTCCGGCGGTGGCTGCGGTGCCGCGCAGGCCCCATGTCTGGGCGGCCTGGGCGACCTGCGCTGCGGTCCTGAGGCCGAAGGCGGCGCCGCCTGCTTTGAGTGTGAGGGAGACGAGACCGCCCACGCCGAGGCTGGGAGCGGAGCTGACCACCATGCTGGTGCCCATGTGGACTAACTGGCCGGTGGGCAGTGCCGCGCTGGAGGAGCTGATGGAGGCTGCATCACGCGAGAGCTTCTCATACAAATCCAGCGCGCCGGGGCTGCGTGTGGCGGCCTCATACGTGCCTACGGCGCTCTTGGCCAGCCCCACGACTGCGCTGGCGACGCCGAGCAAGGCCTGATGCATGCGCACTTTCCATGCGCCTGAACTGAAGATGCCGCTGTGCTCCTGGCGGAACTTGGCGAGCTTTTCCGCATCGCTCATGCCTTTGGGCTGGCTGGCCTCCCACTGGTTGTAGACTCCGAGTGTGCGCAGGGTATCGAGCTGGGCCTTGGCAGCACGCTGCTGCAGCTCTGGAAAGCGGCTCATAGCGGCCGCCTTTTCGGCTTCGCTGCCCCCGGCTTTTTCCACGGCCTGGCGGTAGGCGTTTTCATCCAGATAGCGGTCGGGGTTCACCCAGATGGAGCCGCCGGGGCCATAGCGCACGGCGGCGCTGGTATCGCCACGGCTCCAGTCGGTGACACGCTGCATCTCCAGGTGGTGGCGAAGGTCCTTGGGGTCGATGCCGTATTTGGCGGCCTCTTGATTGAGGGCATCGAGATGGGACTGGGAGAGGGGTGCGCCGGGGCTGTCTCTGTCGCCTTCCCTGAGCGCCTGTTCGGTGATCCAGTTTCCGGCGACGCCTTTGCCCCACTGCTGGTAGATGCGGGCGGCGATCTCCGGGAGGTGATCGGCCCTGGCTTTGATCTGGGCCTGCTGCTGCTGGATGTGCTGAAGGATGGCCTTCATGCCGGCCTGGTACTCGGGGCCGTGCTGGGGGAACTTTTTCTCCAGCTCTGCGTGGCGCGCCTGTACCTCATCCTCCAGAGCTTCAAGGCTGGTGGCGGCTCCGCCGAGGCCGGCGGATTCAAGCATGGTGCGGCGGGGGGCGCGCTGCTTGCGCAGGGCGTCCGTGGCCTCCGCCTGGGCTGTGGCCTTGTTCACGGCATCGACGGCCTTGGGGTCAGTTTCTTCCGAGCTCTGCGGCGCTGGGGCGGCGGCGGGTGGTGCCTGCGGCGGCGGGGCAGTAGGCTGCGGTGGCGCTGGCGGGGTGGGTGACTGGGAAGGGCTCGGTGGTGAGGGCGGGGCAGGCGTGGTGGGGGACTGTGGCGCTGCGGCTTCTTTGAAGGCTGCCGCGACTTTGGGGGATTCTTCGATGCTTTGCGGTGCGGGGCTGGGGGTGAAAGGTGTCTGCGGTGGCTGTGCTGGTGATTGAGCTGGCGCAGGTGTGGAGGGTGGCTGGGAAGGGCTCTGCGGCGTGGCGACGGTGGGCTTGGTGGAAAGCTGCTGGCCTGGCGTTGCGGTTGCCGTGGGTGACTGGTCGCGGAGGATGGAATCGGCCTCGACGTGGGCAGCGGCTTCTTGGAAAGCGGCTGCGACTTTGGGGTCTTCTTCGGTGCTCTGCGTAGCTGGGCTGGCAGTGGGTGGTGTCTGCGACGGCTGTGCCGGTGACTGAAATGGCGCAGGCGCGGATGCTTGCTGGGTCTGGCTCTGCAGCGCAGGGAAGGCGTCTGAGGAAGCTGCTGCCGCTGCTATGGGCCGGCGCAGAGAAGGATGGGCCAGGGCTCTGAAGATGAGCGGGATGGTGTTTGCGGGCGGGCGGGGACCGGCCTGTTGGGTGGGGCGATAGAGGACCCTCGCTGTCGGCTCAGGCTGGGGCTGAGACTGGGCCTGCTCTGGCGGGCTGCCTGCGAGGGGCAGCTTTTTGCGCGGGTAGGTGGGTGGATCGAAAAGAGATGGCGGAGTGTAGAACATGGCGGATGCGTGGCCGCAGGGCGGCGATGGCACCTTTCGTGTTCTTCACAGCGTCAGGTTTATTGAGAGATCGGAAATAGAATTGGGTCGTGATTTGGGAATGCAAGTGGATAATGTGTGGAGGTGGTAGATGATGGTATTCAAGTGCCGGTGGGGAGGCGGCTGAGCAAGGGGGGGCTGGCGTGGGTGTGATGCAGATGCGTGCACAGCAGGCAGGCAGGCAAACCGGCGTTGCGAATTTCGGAGGCCTTGTTTTTAGGCAAGTTGTGGCAAACAGCCACGGACATCCACAGGACCGTCGCATGCCTACCGAAGTCGTGGCCCCGAATGCCTCCCAAGCACTGCGTTGGAGACATCGGGGCGCCGGTGAACAGGGAGAAGCACTCCGAGGAGGGCAAGGTGCTGGCATGTTCAGTGAGACGTAGATTCGCTTGGCTCCGCTATCAGCGTCGCTGGTGAGTGAATGACCTGCAGCCGCAAGTGTGAGAGCGCTGGCTGAAGAGACTTCATGACGCCGCTTCAACCAAGGAGGGTTCGGAATCGAGAAGCTATTCTGACTTTATTTTTCAAATAGGCTGGCACGTCCCGCGCTATTGGTTGGCGCGTGGGTTCATTTGGGCGATCGCGCCGATGAGCTGGATAAATCAGCTTGGTCTGTCAATTATTTTGACCCTGGCCCCGTTCTTCATTTTTGTCGTTTTCCTGAACGGGTTCTCCGGCTAGTCTTGCTCTCATCCGTTTCATATGACGGGCCACCACATCTTTGACAAAGGGATCATCTGGTCCTCTCACCTTGAGGTGAACTCGCTCCCACTGCTCTGCGTAAGGCATGGCTTCGGCATAGCGTTTCTGGTAAGCAAGGCTCAGCGCCAACACCATGCGAAAGTCCGCGAGATAGGTGTCGCCTTCCGGATCCCATTTCCCTTCGAGCATGGCTCTGTTGCGCATGTAAGTCTCTAAGCTGTTTCTGGCAGCCGCTTCAGCCTCGATGGGCTGATTCAGTCGCAGGTGCATGCGAGCCACCCGCTCCCACTGCAAAGCGGCCAGTTTCAGATTCGTACGGCTGTCGCCAAGAAGTCCTAGAAGCTCATGGCTCAAGGCGATTCCGGCCTCATATTGACCTTGCGCTTCCTGTTCCCAGCTTCTTTCGCGAAGCTCCTGTATTTTTTCACCTGTTGTCATGACTTGATCAGTGTTATGAATTAATAGCCTTCCTCGCCATCCCAGTCATTCAGTCTGTTGACATTTTTGTGTGGCTCCCCTGGGGCGTAGGCTGGTGCTTTTCCTGGTTCATCGGTAGGGCCTTTGTATTCATACTCCAGCCACTGTGGATGTCCTTGAACAG
>NZ_JBIPNG010000588.1:0-3582 GCF_044373815.1 Prosthecobacter sp.
GAACTATTCCAGCCGAGCGACGACGACGGCGAACGCATCACCTACACTCCGGCCATCCTGCGTAGCGCGACGGTCATGTTTGATGATGCGAAGCGGAAAATCAGCGGCCGCAGCATCATCACGCTTGTGAATGAAATCGACATCGAGAAGCAGAAGGTACTGTGGGACAAGTTTGTCGATGTGCCGAAGGACGACGATCTCTCCAAGTATGAAAGCGAACCGAAGGAGAACGCCGCCTATGCCGACCTGCCGGGCCCAGCGCTGAAAACGACGACCTACACCAGCATCAAAAAAGACTTCACCGAGTGGGTGTTTGCCAATCACAGCCTTGAACTCTTTTTCTCGCCACTGCTGGAAGTTTATTCCAACCCCGGTGAAAAGCAGGACGAGTTCAAGGTGCGCATCACGCAAACGACCCGCGAGCAACGTGACGCTGCCATCGAGGAACTGCGCACCAAAACCGCTAAGACCATGAAGTCGCTGCAGGACAAGGCCGAGAAAGCCGCCAGCAAGGTGGATGTGCAGCAGGCCCAATCCAGCGGTGCCAAACTGAGCGCCGCCGTGGAGATCGGCGGCAGCATTCTCGGCGCTATCTTCGGTCGCAAGACCAGCCTCGTCAAAGCCAGCACCATCGGTAGCGCATCACGTGCATGGAAGGAAGGTGCCGATGTCAAAGCCGCTCAGGGCGAGCTGGATTCACTCAAAGCCGACATGGCGGAACTGGAAAAACAGATCGCCGATGACACGCAGAAAATCCGCGATCAGTATGATCCTTCCACTCTCGTCTTCGAAACCTTCAAGCTCAGCCCGATGAAGAAGAACATCCAGGTGACAGCGACGGGGATTTTGTGGCTGGCGAGGTAAAAGCCAAGGCGACGGGGGCAGGAGACCCCCACACCTTGCTCAATACACATCTCTCCGGTACCTCTTCCCCTCCTTCATCGCATGCACATAAGCAGCGGCTTCCTCAGCCGTTTTGCCGCTTTCCTGCTCGATGATCGTATGCAACGCCTTGTCCACATCGCTGGCCATGCGTGAAGCATCTCCACAGACATAGAAGATCGCCCCTTGCTCCAGCCAAGCCCAAAGTTCGGCGCTGTTTTCCAGCATCTTGTGCTGCACATAGATTTTCTCGGCCTGGTCGCGGCTCCAGGCGGTGCTGAACTTGGTCAGCGTGCCGTCGGCGAGATAGGCTTCAAACTCCTCCTTGTAGAAGAAGCAGGACTTGGAGCTGACTTCCCCAAAGAAGAGCCAGGCTTTGCCCTTGGCGCCGGTGGCTTTGCGCTCTTCGAGGAACGCACGGAACGGGGCGATGCCGGTGCCGGGCCCGCACATGATGATGGGTGTCTCTTCGTGTGGCTCGGGGAGGCGGAAGCCCTTGCCGTGATTCACAAAGCATGGAATCAGGGTTCCATTCGGCGTCACACGTTCACCAAGGAAGGTGGAACACACACCACCACGCGCACGGTTGTGGCTGCTGTAGCGTACGGTTGCAACGGTGAGATGCACCTCCGTAGGATGAGCCTTTTGGCTGCTGCTGATGGAGTAGAGGCGGATATTCAGCTTCTTCTGCGTGGCCATGAACTCCTCAGGCGTGAACTTCGCGATGGGGTTTTCCAGCAGGAGGTCCACGACAAATCGGCCCCAAAGGTATTCTTTGAGCACTTCTTTTTTCTCCGGCACGCTGAGTTCAGCAAGCAAGGTGTCACCTTCAGTCTTTTCGATGATGGCCTTGATGAGCTTGTTGTCGATCTCGGTGATGAGAGTGCCTTCGATCAAAGCCTGACGAATGGGCACCTCGGCCGCAGTCTTGGGGTGCTTGACGATTTCTGTGCCGGAGAAGCCGAGTGCGGCGAGCGTGTCCTCCACCAGCGCCGGATCATTTGTGGGCTGCACGGCCAGCGAATCACCGGGCGTGTACTCCAAACCTGAAGTGCCGAGGTCGATCTCATAATGCGCGGTGTGCTTGGGCGCATCGGGTCCGGAGAGGTTGTACATCCGCTTCACCTTGGCGATGCAGGGGTTCTTGACGTTGTAAACGGGCTTGCCGGCTTCTGGAGTACTCATGGGCGGAGACTAGAAGGCCGCCCGAAGTTGTCAAACCAGCCCTCCCTCAGCCAGGGAGAATCAACATGGCCTTGGCTCCATCTACGCCTTCCCGATTCGTCAGTTCCACACTGCCGCCGTGCAGTTCCGCGACCTCTTTGACAAAGCAGAGGCCGAGGCCGGTGCTCTTCTTGCCGCTGTCGGGGCGGGGCAGTGAGTAGAAGCGCTCGAAGACGCGGGTGCGGGCATAATCCGGAATGCCTGGGCCTGAATCTTCAATCTCGATCACCACCTTCGCGTCAAAGCGATAGGCGCGAACGGCGATGACACTCCCCTTCGGAGCGAAGTCGATGGCATTCTGCAGCAAGTTGCCCACAGCGATTTCGAGCAGCCAGGGATCCCCTTTGACCACGAGATCGCCATTGATGTCACGCTCCAGCCGCACCCCTTTGGCCAGAGCAATGAGCGCCAGATGATCCCATGCACCATCAAGCACTCTCACGAGATCGACTCGCTCGCTGGTTTCGAGCTTCTTTTGCTTTTCGATGGCCGCGAGGTGCAGCAGGCGCTCCAAAAGATCGCGCAACCTGCCAGCTTCGGCGTGGATGTTTTGCAGAAAGCGTGCGCGCTTTGGCTCCGGCACATCGCCTTGGAGGATTTCACCGGCACCGAGAATCGCGGCCACGGGGCTCTTCAATTCATGCGTGAGGCTCTGCACGTAATGCTCCACGTATTCACGGCCTTCCAGCGCATCCCGCATGTCCTCCAGTGCCTTCGCCAGAGTTTTCATCTGATGCCCCGGCATGCGTGGCGAGGTGGAGCGCTCCCCTCGGCTAACAGCCAGAGCATGCTGGGTCAACACCTCCAGCGGGCGTGTGGCCCAGCGCGCCGCGAGATAGATCCCCAGCAACATGAGCAGCACGGTGGTGATGATGGACCACTTCAGCCAGCGCTCCGTCTCCCACACAAAAGCCAGTACGCCACGCTGCGGCTTGGCCACACTGAGCATGCCGATGGTCCTGCCCTCATGCAGGATGGGCGCCCCCACATACATCACGATGGAAAGCGGATCGTATTCGCTCATGCGGGAGGAGCGCGCGCCGTATTGTCCCATGAGTGTGAGGTTCACATCGCGATGATTGGAGATCGTGCCCGGCTTCTCGATGCCAGCGGAGTCAAAGATCACACGCCCCTGCGCATCAGTCACATAGACCTGCATGTCCACCTTCGTCTTGCTGAGGTTGTAGATCTGCGCCTTGAGCTGGCGCTGCTGAGCTGCGCGCACCGCCTTCTCGACGGCCTGCGGTTTGAGCACACCGTTGTCTGCATCCGCGCTGATGACTTCGGCAAGGATGTTGGCCACATCGACCATCGGCTCCTCGATGGCCTCAAAGTACTGCCGCTCCACTCGATGGATGAGCTGCGTAAAAAGCACAAACAAACCCACCGTCGCCACCACGGCAAAGCCCAGCAGAAAGCGCGCGGTGAGGCTCATGCGTTGGGCCAGGTTTCGAGCAGCGAGTACCCCATGCCGCG
>NZ_JBIPNG010000587.1:0-3582 GCF_044373815.1 Prosthecobacter sp.
AGAAGAAGTATGAGTTTTGTTTTCATAATCACTGAGGGGTTCACTGGGATTCGACGCTGACCCGGCGGCTGTATTCAAGAAAATGCGGCCCTATGACAGGATCGGGGCCGTTGATTCCCGCTTCCCACTCGCTGCCCTTCATGCCAGCATCACTTTTCCATGAAGTATTGTCTCAACCTTGCGTTCGTATTTGCCTGCACCTGCACCGCCTTCGCGCAGAGAAGCGCGCCGGTCATTTCACCGGACGTTCAGGACGATCACAGCGTCATCTTCCGCCTGCGGGCTCCCAAATCTCAAACCGTGGTTTTGCGAGGCCAGTGGCAAAAAGAACCCGTGCCGCTGACGAAGGACGCTGAGGGGCTGTGGAATCTCACCGTGCCGAACGTGCCTGCTGGCGTGTGGGAGTACAGTTTCATTGTTGATGACCTCGCGATGATCGACCCCGTCAATCCGGCGCAGAAGCCGCAGCGCAATCCCACCTCCAGCATCTTGCACATTCCCGGCACTCCGCCGAATCCGTGGGATTTTCAGGATGTGCCGCACGGCACCGTGCATCAGCACACCTACCTCTCCAAGGCGCTGAGCAAACAGCGCAGCGCGTGGGTGTACACGCCGCCGGGTTATGAGGACGGTAAGCAGAAGGAATATCCGCTTTTTGTCCTGCAGCATGGCTCTGGCGATCGCCACGAAACCTGGGTGATGCATGGCAAGGCGCACTGGATTCTCGACAACCTCATCGCCGCCGGCAAAGCGCAGCCGATGGTTATCCTCATGATCGACGGCCATCCGCTCGGCCAGATTCCGCGTGAGATGGCGGACCGCCGCGCGCTCTCGCTCGCCGCGTTTAAAAACGAACTCTTCCAGGATGCCATCCCGATCGTGGAGAGTCACTACCGCGTGTCAGCGGACCGCACTCAGCGTGCCATCGCCGGACTCAGCATGGGCGGCTGGCAGGCGCTCAGTATTGGCATGACGAACCAAGACCGCTTTGCGTGGATCGGTTCCTTCAGCGGTGCGGTGGATGAGAATGAAATCAAGCCCGCACTGGATGATGCCACTGGCACGAATGCCAAACTGAAACTGCTGTGGATCGCGTGCGGTGAAAAAGACTTCCTGCTGGAACGCAACAACCAGCTCATTGCCAAACTCAAGGCTAGTGGCGTGAATTACGAATGGCATGAAACACCGGGAGACCACTCGTGGCCGGTGTGGCGGAATTATCTCACGGATTTTGCGCCGAAGTTGTTTCGCTGAGGAAGAACTGAACCAATCAACGCACCGCAGAGATCGGAACGCCGCAGAGTTTTTTCAGAACCAAACTCTGCGGTGTAAATCAGTGTTTTCTAAAAGTCATGCCCTCCCCCTTGCGCATCGCCATCGTCGGCTCCGGCACGGCCGGACCTGCGGCGGCGATCTATCTCGCGAGGGCGGGTCATGCGGTGACGCTTTTCGAGCGTGCGCCGCAGAAGTTGCCAGTGGGAGCGGGCTTCATGCTGCAACCCACTGGCATGGCGGTGCTGCAGGAACTAGGCCTCGCGGAAGCTCTGCGGCCGCACATCGCCACGATATCAAAATTGTACTGTCGCACGAAGTCTGGTCGCGTGCTGCTGCACCTGACTTATGAAGAACTCGGCAGCGGTCTTTTTGGTGCGGGCACCCATCGTGCCACCTTGCTGGACCTGCTGCTCGATGCTGCTCAGCACGCAGGCGCAGAGGTCCTGTGGAACACGCACATCGCCAAGCTCACACGCGATGCCACGCAACGTCCCATGCTGCACGATGCCAACGGGGCTGCGCATGGACCCTATGACCTTCTGCTGATCTGCGACGGCGCTCATTCCACGCTACGGGATCAAAGCGACGTGCCCGCACGCGTGAGCCGTTATCCCTGGGGCGCACTGTGGTTCATCGGCAAGAGGACACCGGAGTTTGATCCGCAGGTGCTGTGGCAATGCGTCGGAAACACGCGTGAGCTCACCGGCTTTCTGCCCACCGGCACGCAGGACGATCTGCTCAGCCTGTTCTGGAGCCTGCGGCTTGATCACATTGAACGCTGGCGGAATACGCCGCTGGAAGATTGGAAGCACGAGATCCTTGCCCTGGCCCCGCAGGCGGAAAGCTTCCTTGCGCAAATCGACTCGCATCAACAAATCGCCACCGCGGCGTATCACGATGTGCGCATGAAGCAGTGGCACGGCGACCGCGTGGCCATTCTCGGCGATGCTGCTCATGCGCTGAGTCCCCAACTCGGGCAGGGCGTGAACCTGGCGCTGATGGATGCCGCTGTGCTCGCGCAATCTCTCGCTACGAATTCACTGCCTGAAGCTCTCGCGCATTATTCACGCACTCGTCGCAGCCACTTGCGCTTTTACCAGTTCGCGACCCGCTGGACGACGCCCTTTTTCCAGTCGGATCTTCTGCCGCTGGGGTGGTTGCGTGATCTGGTGTTTCCGATCATTCAACGCATTCCACCGCTGCGTCGCCAGATGACGGCGACGATGGCGGGTGGGAAGACGGGGCCGTTTAGTAGTCTCAAGACCACACGATAATCCTGTTCGTGCTCCACCATCCATACGCGACCGGAACGCGTTGCTTCAAACCTTGGAGGCCTTCATCAAAAAACAACGCCCGGAGAATGTCCGGGCGCTGCGAAGAAATGCTCAAGAGCTGGGAGGATCCATCAGCTCAGGAAAATGTCTCAATGGTGATGGCCGCCGCCATGGCCACCGAAGCCGCCGCTGTGACCGCCGTAGCTGCCGTGATGGCCGCTGTAGCCGCCACCGTAGCCACCATACCCGCGGCTACCACCGTAACCGGAGCGGCCGTAGCTGCTGTACCCGCCGTACGAGGGGCGGTAGTAGGATCTGCTGTAGCCATATCCTCCCCCGTAACCGCCGCCGTAGCCATAAGGGGCGATGCATGAACTCAAAGATGTCAGAGTGAGAATGGCCGTGAACAGAAGAACCCATTTAGTTTTCATAAGTGAATAGTCCGACGCAGCTACTGCGGGTCTATTCAGTCAATCGTTGCGCATTACAAAAAGGGCAGGTGATTGCAGCCGCCTTTGTGAGGATGCGCAGCAAGTGGGGGCACCGGGTGCGGTGCGAGAAAACGAACTTGGGAGTTCGTTTTACGGGAGCATTCCTGCGAGATCTGCGGCGAGCTGCGCGGCTTCTTGCACGGGGCGCTGGGCTTCGCGTTCGACGGGTGGCAGGGCGAGATCGGCTTCGTTGAAGACGCGCACGGCCATGTGGAGCTGGCCGTCTTTGATCCAGGTGTGGGCACCCACGGGGGTCTGGCAGCCGGCGCCGAGGATTTTCAGGAACTCGCGCTCGGCGGTGATGCGGTATTCGGTGTCGGAGTCATTGAGCGCGCGAATGGCCTGAATGGTCGCTTCATCTCCAGCGCGGCATTCGATGGCGATGGCTCCCTGTCCGGCAGCGGGGAGGAACTTCACGGGATCGAGAGTCAAAGCGCAGAGGTGGATGCCTTCGATCTGAATTTGCTCATCCTTCATCAAGCCCAGGCGCTGCAGGCCGGCGGCGGCGAGGAGCACGGCATCGAGCGCGTTTTCACCGATGA
>NZ_JBIPNG010000175.1:0-12212 GCF_044373815.1 Prosthecobacter sp.
GAAGTCCGCCGCCGTGACCACCATGGGAGAGGGCAACCACACCGTGCGAACCGAGCGCTGGCGCTACATCCGCTATGCCGAGGGCAGTGAGGAACTCTACAATCACGAGAGCGACCCTCACGAGTGGACGAACCTCGCGAGCAACCCTGAGTTTGAATCCATCAAGACTGAACTCCGCCGGCACCTGCCGGCTAATAATGCACCCCGTAACCCCGCCCAAAGCAAGGCCCGAGGTAATGAGTAAAACAAACCCGCCAAACAACCTCACATCATCTGGAAGCACCCCGATGAAATACACCCTCATCACCTTCACCGCCCTGCTGCTCGCGCCGCTGGCCGCGCTGCACGCTGACGACATCGAACTCACCGAAACGGTCCAGCTTCCGGAATGTCATAGTGTCAACTGGGTGCGAGATTGGGTGAAAAATCATCCTGAGTTGGTCGGTGCAGGCTGGGAGCAATTGCAGGATGCATCCAGGTCGGCGGCGGGGAAGCCGGCTCCTCGGAGTTGGGTCTGGAACATCTCCGAGGCTCAATGGTGCGAGGCCGTGAAGCAAAAGGGCGAAGGCAAACGCGAGGAGGTGAAACTCCAACTCTGGCTGCCCGCTGGCGTGGAGGTGATCAAAGGCGTCGTCGCCGTCTCCGGCCACGGCAGCGGCGAGTCACTTTACCGACATCCCGCACTGCGGAAGCTCGCGGGCGAACTCCACCTAGCCATCTTCAAGTTCATCGGCAACCCGATGCAACGCGGCTTTTGGCCGAAGAGCTTGCTTTACCAGCAGCTCAAAGAGTTTGGCGTGAAGACGAATCATCCGGAGTTGGAACATGCGCCGTTGTTCCTCTACGGCCACTCCAGCGCCGTCGGTTTCTCCGCGCTGTTCGCCGCCGAGCAGAGTGATCGTGTCTGGGGATGGGTGGCCATGCGCGCGGGCTACACTTTTCAAATCTATCAACCTGGCGCGGCGAAGGCGCCTGGGCTGGTTATGTTCGGTGAGGAGGACAAATACTTCGCCAATGATCATCGGGCCGAAACTCTCGCCCTCGTGCCGATGATGCGAAAGCATCACAACGCACCATGGAATCTCGTGGTCGAGCCGAAGACCGGTCACGGTCCCGGCGCGAAAACCTGGCCGCTGGTGTTTTCGTTTCTGCGCCACAGCTTCGCCGCACGCGTGCCGGCGGATGCCGATGCGCGCAAGGGGCCGGTGAAGCTCAACACGCTCGCCACCGAGAGCGGCCATCTCGGCCAGAACTGGGATGTAGCCAAAGGCGGCCATCAGAATCTGTCCATCGCGCCGTTTGCCACATTCCCCGGCGACAAGGCGACAGCCTCATGGCTCATCAACGCCGCCTACGCCGCCGACTGGCAGGCGCTTCAGCGCGATGGTGCAGTGCGATAGAATCGTGCCCCCCCGTGAGTTCCCTCCACCCATGAAACACCTCGCCCGCCTTTTCTCACTCATCGCGCTGCAAACCTTCGCCGCCGACAAGCCCGTCGAAACCGATCCACGCCTGCATTCCGACGGCAAGGGATGGAAGCTCAATCAGGCGACCATCACCGACCCGAAGCGCCCGCGCGTGCTGCTCATCGGCGATTCGATCCTCAGCGGTTACATGGCGCAAGTGATCAAGTCGCTGGATGGAAAAGCCTACGTCGATGCCTGGGTGAATCCGTATTGCCAAAGCGAGAACCTCAATAACACCGTGCTCCCCGAGGTGCTGGCGAAAGGGCCGTATGACGTGGTGCATTTCAACATGGGACTGCACGGCTGGCCGGAAGGGCGCATCAAGCCCGGCACCTTTGAGCCGCTGACTAGTGGCTATGTGGATGCCATTAAAGCGAAGCTGCCAAAGGCGACGATCATCTGGGCCAGCAGCACGCCCGTGTTGCTCGAAGGTGAGGTGAAGAAGCTCGATCCTGTCATCAACGCGAACATCCTCGAACAGAATCGCATGGCAGCCAAAGTGATGGCCGAAACGAACGTGCTGGTGAGCGACTTCTACGCGCTGCTGGCGGACAAACTCGAACTCGCCCGCGGTGGCAAAGACAAATTCCACTGGAACGCGCCCGCCTACCAGATCCTCGGCGAGGCGTGTGCACAGTCGGTTTCAAAAGCCCTGCCGAACGCCAAATGATGATGAACCCGACAGAACTGAGACTCCACCGTTCCACCAACCACATTCGATGATGAACTCTATCTCGCGACGCTCCTTCCTCCACTGCGGTGCCCTTTGCCTCGGCGGTCTCACGTCTTCCTCCATTCTGGCTGCCGATGCTGCCACGAAGCCTCTCTTCCGTATCGGTCTCATGACCGACCTGCACTACGCGGACAAGGCTTCGACGAAGACGCGTTTTTATCGCGAGGCGTTGGGCAAGCTCGATGAAGCCGTGACTGCCTTTAACCAGGAAAAGCCTGCCTTTGTGATCGAACTCGGCGACCTCATCGACAAGGCGACGACGGTGGAGCAGGAGCTGGAGTGGCTGGGCACCATCGAGAAGCACTATGCGC
Organism: Prosthecobacter sp.; assembly: GCF_044373815.1. Lineage (GTDB taxonomy): Bacteria > Verrucomicrobiota > Verrucomicrobiia > Verrucomicrobiales > Verrucomicrobiaceae > Prosthecobacter. The sequence goes on from NZ_JBIPNG010000175.1 coordinate 2,511, forward strand.
AGCTTTCGATGCCGAGGCATTACGTGCTGGGAAACCACTGCGTGACCACGCTGACGAAGGAGGAGTTCGCCGCGCACACAGGCATGTCGAAGACACCGCACTATACTTTCGAGAATGCGGGCGTGACGTTCATCGTGCTCGATGCCTGTTATCGCGAGGACGGCGTGGCGTATGGGCGGGAGAATTTCGACTGGAAAGACACCGCCATCCCGAAGCCGGAACTGGACTGGTTGCAAACGCAGCTCGCAACGGCCAAGGGCCCCGTGGTGATCTTCGCGCATCAGCGACTGGACGACAGCCCGTCACACAATGTGAAGAATGCGGTGGCCGTGCGCGCCGCGCTGGAGAAGTCCGGCAAGGTGCTGGCGGTCTTCCAAGGGCACTCGCACAAGAACGATTACCAGCAGATCGCTGGCATCCACTACTGCACGCTCGTCGCGATGGTGGAAGGCAGCGGCATCGAGAACAGTGGCTATACCTTGCTCGATGTGATGCCGGACCACTCGCTGCGGCTGCACGGCTTTCGCCGTCAGGTGAATCGCGAACTTCCTCATTAAGCCTGATTCATGAGCACTCTCGTGCCTTCTCCGATCCAAATCCTTCTGACTTCTGTGTCCATCGTGCCTCGGTGGTTCACCATTGCCGCGTCCCTGAGCTCTCTTGTCGCCAGTCATGCAGTGCTCGGCGCCGAATCGCCTAAACCGGGAACGGAACCAGCCGCAAAACCGGTTGCCTCGCGCTATGCGGAGCAGGCGAAGGGAGAAAACTCGGCGGAGATGCTTCGCATGTTGGAAGCGGGCAAGGTCGAAGGGCGTCGCGACTCGCTGACTTTTTTTCGCTGGTCTGGCAACCCGCCGAAGTTGTCGCATCTCGGATTGTGGGGGCCGAAGGTCACGAATGAGATCTTCGCGCTTACTTCGACGATGCCGGATCTGGCGTTCCTGAGCGTGTATGAGACGGCCATCGACGACGATGGCGTGCAGGCACTGACCAACCTGCCCAATCTTCGCTATCTCTCCATCACGCCGATCATCCGCTATGAGAAAGCGGGCTTTGGCGCACCGCAGTGGTCTTACCCATTTATGAAGCCTGTTGCGGGGCGATCACGCGTCACGGGCAAAGGACTGCGCACGATCGCTTCGATTGCGAGTTTGGAAGGCTTGGATTTGCTCGATTCGCAGTTGTCATCCGGCGACCTCGCCTCGCTCGCGTCTTTGCCGAAGCTCGGCAGCTTGAGCCTGCCTAACGTGCTTGATGATGAAGCCGTGAAGCACCTCCAGGCATGCCGTCGGCTGAGTTCGCTGACGCTCGGCCACCGCGAGATCACGGCTGGTGAGTTGCAGCGTCTGGCGGCGTGGAAATCCTTGCGCAAACTGACTCTCACCCACGCCCGGCTTTCCGATGCAGCATTGAAAGCTTTGTCGAATCTCGAAACGGTCCAAAGCATCGAGTTTCTCGACTGCGGCCTGACCGATGAGCATCTGCAACACCTGCACGGCTCCCCGAAACTCACGGAGCTCTCTTTTCAGCGCAACGAAATCAACGGCCCCGGCCTCACGCATCTGGCCAGACTCAATCTCACCACGTTGGACTTGGGATTTAACAATATCCGCGACCAGACGCTCGAGCATCTCCTGCCGCTGACCAGCCTTGAGAATCTGTGGCTGGAATACTGCACTGGAGTCACCGACCAAGGCATCCGCAGCGGCACGCTCCAAAAGATGACCCATTTGAAGCAGCTTCGTCTGCGCGGCATGAAGAAGGTCACGGACGCGACCTTCGACGACCTGATCAAATTCGGCCACCTCGGGAACCTCTCGATTCGGGAAACCAATATCAGTTGGGAGAGTGTGGACCGAATGAAACTAGCCATGCCGAAGACCGTTGTCTTTAAGTAAGTTTTCCGAGCGTCCGTCACGTGAACTCTTCCGCCATGCCCCCAATGCTCCGTCACCTTCTACTAACCGCCGCAGTTCTACTTTCGCCGCTCACCATTGCCACCGCCGAGGAAGCTACGCGTGCCGTCATGCAGGAGAAGCACCGCGCATTGTTCAAAGAGCATTGCATCTCCTGCCACGGCGCTGAGAAGCAGAAGGGCAAGGTCCGTGTGGATGATTTGCCTTTCACCATCACGAACATCGAGACGGCGGAGCGCTGGCAGAAGGTGCTCAACCAAATGAACTCGGGCGAGATGCCGCCGGAGGACGAGAAGCAGGTGCCGAATGTGGCGAAGACAGACTTTCTGGACGATCTCTCCAACGTGATGGTCGCCGCGCGGCGCAACCTGGGGGATCAAAACGGTGTCATCACCATGCGGCGGCTAAACCGGCGCGAATACAAGAACACGCTGCGCGAACTGCTCGGTGTGGACATCAATGTGGCCGAGCTTCCGGGCGACACAGGCACAGGCGGCTTTGACACGTTTGGGTCGAACCTCTTCATGTCGGCCAACCAGTTCGAGCAGTATCAGTCGCTCGGCCTTCAGGCCCTCGACGAGACGTTCACGCGCTTCGCGGCGGCGGATGAGGAGCGCAGCCTGCACGTCGAGGCTGAGGAAAACAACGTGCGCATCCGCAAGAACTACCAGGAGCAGCTCGACGCCCTGGAGCGCGGCACGAAGTGGGCGAAGGCGGTGGAGGAAGCCGCTGCGAAGCCTGAGAATGCCGCCGTGGTGGCTGCGATACGCAAGGACGCGAAGAATGATGACTTTTTCCGGCGTGACTGGGCGAAGATCAAAGGCGCGCCCGCGCCGGAGGACTTCGGCTTCAAAACGGTGGAGAACAACGCGGACAAGGCGAACCGCGCGCTAGGCTATGGCACCAAAGTGGGCGTGGGTTACATGCGTCCGTATCACGAGCGTTACCTGAAGCAGCCGCATCTCGACACCGGCGCTTATCTCACCATCAGCGCCAGCGATCTCGGGAATGACAATTTCCCGATCCTCGTGCCCTATAACTGGCCGATTGGCGATTACACCGTGCGCTTGCGCCTGGGTCACATCCCACAATCGGCGCCGGAGAGGCGCTACATCGAGTTCGGCACCAATCCGCGCAACGGACCGCCACTGAGCACGCACGCGGTAAACGGCACCATCGAGCAACCGGAAGTGATCGAAATCCCCTTCACCCTCACAAAGGAGCATGCCGAGCGCAATGACCGTACGATCTTCATCCGCGAGAAAGGCACGAATGACCACTACCTGCGCACGCGGGAGATTTTCAACGCTGGCAAAGCGAAGAATGGCATCGGCCCGGAGATGGCTATCTGGGTGGACTGGATCGAGATCGAGCGCAAAACGGCGAACAAGAAGCCGCAAGTGCCTGAGACGGTGAAGTTTGGTATCGGGGACAATCGCCAGGTCGGCAGCACGACGGCGAAAGGTGTGAGTAAGGTTCGCTATGAGTGTGAGTCGGCGAATGAGAAGGTCAGCAAGTATGTGAAGGAGCAGATCGACGCCCGTGCGCGTGCCAATGCCTGGGTGAAGGCCGTGGATGAAGCCGCAGCAAAGCCGGAGAATATCCAGGCTGCCACGGAACTCCGAAAAACAGTCAAGCACCCGAACAACTTCCGACGCGAGTGGGCCAGATTCAAAGGCGCGCCCTCACCCGAGAGCTTTGGTTTCAAAACAACGGAGAACAACGCCGACAAGGCCAACTCCGCCCTCGGCGAGAACTGGCAGAAGTATCACGAATACTACCTTGGCCGACCTGCGCTGGATCGCGGTGCCTATCTCGGCACGCCGACGATGCATCCTGCGGTGATGGCTCTGGGCTTTTTGCAGCTTCCGGTGCCGGGCGAGTGGACGAGTGGAAACTACATCTTCCGCGTCCACATTGCCGCCGCAAAGGACGCGCGGCCGGAGCAGAAGTTTCTCGAAATGGGTATGCATCCGCGCAACGGAATGGTGCGCGCGACATTTGAAATCACCGGGACGATGGAGAAGCCACAGATCGTCGAGATGCCCTTCACGCTCACGAGCGCGATCACCGACGGTGGCGACCGCACGCTCTTCATCCGCGAAAAGGGCGCGTGGGACAATAACGAGGAAGGCGGACGCAAACGCAGCGAGGCGGTGAAGCGCAACGGCATCGGCCCCGAGGCTGTGTTGTGGATTGATTACATGGAAATCGAGCGCGTGAGCGATCCCGCCACGACTTCCCCAGCTCTGGCCGCGCTCGGCATTCCGCTGGGCGACACAGGCACCGTGATGACTGCGGAGGTGCGTCCGGCCATCGAGCGTTTCAGCGCCGCCGCCTTCCGTGGCATGGAGCCGCCCGCGAGCTTCGTGGACAAGCTCACCGCCATCTACGACACGAAACGCAAAGACGGAGCGAAGCATAGCGCGGCGCTGAAGGAAACACTCTCCGTCGTGCTCGCCTCGCCGATGTTTCTCTATCTCGCCGAGCCTGGACAGGAGGGGAAACGCCATGCTCTCACCGGCATCGAGATGGCGAACCGGCTCTCCTATTTCCTGTGGAGCGGGCCGCCGGATGCGACGCTGCTCGCGCTCGGCAAGAGCGGCGAATTGCTCAAGGCCGACGTCCTGACAGCGCAAACCAAGAGGCTGCTCGAAGACGAGCGCTCGCAGGATTTTGTGCATGGTTTTGTGCACCAGTGGCTGGGCATGGACCGCATCGATTTCTTCCAGGTGAACCGCTCCATGTATCCGCGCTTCGACGATAGCACGAAGCTGAACGCGCGAACCGAGGTCTTCGAGACCTTTGCCCATCTGCTGAAGCACAACGCGCCGCTCAGCGACCTGCTGAAGGCCGACTATGTGGTCGTGAATCACTTGCTGGCAGACTTCTACGGCATCGAAGGGGTGAAGGGAGATGCGTTTCAAAAAGTCAGCCTGCCAGCGGACTCGCCGCGCGGTGGATTGCTCGGCATGGCGGCGGTTCATTTCATGGGCGGCAATGGCGAGCGCACCAGCCCCGTCGAACGGGGCGCCTGGGTGCTGCGCAAGCTCATGAACGATCCGCCGCCGCCCGCGCCCGCGAACGTCCCGCAGATCGCCCGCCTCGCCGGCAAGGTGCTCACCACCCGCGAGCGCCTGAGCGCTCATCAGGAGGAGGCGCAATGCGCGAGCTGCCACCGCAAGATCGACCCTGTCGGTTTTGGATTGGAAAACTTCGACGCCGTCGGCCAATGGCGTACCGAGGACAGCTATCAGGTCATGGACGAAAAAGGGAAGCCGGTACCGAACGCGAAGAAGACCTGGGCCATCGAAGCCAGCGCCGCACTGCACAAAGGTCCCGCATTCAAAAACTACTTCGAGTTGCGCGACATCATCGCCTCGAAGTCGGACGCCTTCGCACGCGGCTTCAGCCAAACACTGATCGAATACGCGCTTGGCAGACCTGTCGGCTTCCGCGACGAGCCGCTCATCACCGAGATGCTGGCCGCCTCGAAAAAGGAAAAGCTCGGCGTGCGTGGGTTCATCCATGCGCTCGTCGCCAGTAAGGAATTTCACACCAAGTAATCGCATTCCACTCCATGAAACACCTCCTCATCACCTTCCTCATGCTGGGCAGCCAACTGCTCGCCGCCGATGGCCAGCGATATGACCTCTCCAAGCGCGCCAGCGAGATCGATCCGCGGGCCAAGGAGCACCCGGAGATCAAGTTCACTTTTACCGATGACAAAGGTAAACCCGCTGACCTCCAACACGCCGCAGTGGACACGCGCGTGCCTTCGCACGGGAAGCTCGTGATCTGGCTCATGGGGCACAATCAGGGTTTGTTTGAGCGCATCTCCAGCTACGGCTATCACGGCATCCAGCCTCATTACTCGAACGGTTGGTTCGCAGGACTCACCAAGACTCAATACGAGGACGGCAGCGGCACGGCGATCGGCAAAGTCCGCCTCGAAGCGGCCACGGGAGAGGATTTCAGCCCGCTGGTGAACATCCCGAAGCCCGACGGCATGATGGAGCGCTCGCTGCAGTTCGTGAAGTGGCTAGTGAAAGAGAATCCCGAAGGCAAGTGGGAGCAGTTCATCACCGACGACGGCAAGAACCTTCGTTGGGAAAAGGTCATCATGAGCGGCATCTCGCATGGCAGCACCACGGCGGCCCGTTTTGCCATGCATCAGAAGGTGGACCGCGTGGTGATGTTCTCCGGCCCGCGCGACAACACCGAGACCTGGCAGGGCGGAGCCTCCGCCACGCCATCGAACCGCTTCTTCGGCTTCTCCCATGTGCTCGATGGTGGCTGGGTCGCGGATCATTACTGCCGCTCCTGGCAATTGCTCAAGATGCACAACCACGGCCCCATCGTGAACATCGACGCGGCCAAGCCTCCCTATGGGAACACGCGCCGCCTCATCACGAACATTGACGTGAAGAACAACAGCGGACGTGCGCACACCATCGTCGTGCCTGGCGGCAAGGACGCGATGGGCCAGTGGGTTTACGATGAGGTCTTCCGTTACCTCTTCACGCATCCCGTGGATCAAAGCGGCCCCGCCGTGCCGATGGACGCGGACTGCGAGATGGACCAACGTCCGAAGTGAACCCGCCCCTGCCCGCCTCAATTTTCATACCAAGAACACCACTCGCCCAGCTCCTATGAATCCCCGCCGTCATTTCCTTCAATCCTCCACCGCAGTCATCGCGCTGCCGGTGCTCGAATCACTCGGCTTCCGGCGCTTTGCCTCCGCAGCGCCTGCGGCGACGCCACCGAAGCGCCTCATCTTCCTCGGCTTCGGCTGGGGCATCACGGAGCCGACTTGGTATCCCGACATCAAAAAGCCCGGTGCCGACTACGAGCTGCCTCTGGGCCTCAAACCGCTAGCACGGCACAAGGCGGACTTCTCCGTGGTGCAAGGGCTCTGGAACAAATACAGCAACGAGGGCCACTGGGGCAGCACCATGTGGCTCACCGGTGCGAACCGCTATGCGCAGCCCGGCCAGAGCTTTCACAACAGCATCAGCGCGGATCAGGTCGCTGCGGCGCAAATCGGCCAGCAGACGCGTTTTGCCTCCCTTCAGTTCAATAGCAGCGAAAGCGGCGACATGAGCGGACATGGGCCCGGCCTCTCGATGGCCTGGGACGTGAGTGGCAAACCCATCGGCGGCCAAAACGGTCCCGTAGCAGCGTTTCATCGACTCTTTGCCAAAGACACCACGCCCATCGAGCAGCAGAAAGCCATACTCGCGCAGAAGCGCAGCGTGTTGGACGCGGTGATCGACAACGCGAAATCGCTCCAGCGCGGTCTCGCCAAACAGGACAACTCGAAACTCGACGAATACTTCCAAAGCATCCGCGATATCGAAGTGCGCCTCGCGAAAGATGAACAATGGATGGGTGTGCCGCAGCCTAAGGCCCCCATTTCCGAACCGAAGCCCGACGTGGACGGACGTGAGGAGATCAAGCTCATCTACGACATCATGATTGCCGCCATGCAGACCGACAGCACGCGCGTCATGACCTTCCGCCAGCCCGTGGCCACACTGCTCACCGCCATGGACATCAAAGTGCATCCGCACGACATGAGCCACTACCACGGCGTGCTCGGCGAGAAGCTCGACGCATCCCAGCGCCGCGACATCGCCCAGAGCGAACTGCTCGCCGGATTCCTCGACAAACTCAAAGCCACCAAGGAACCCAACGGCAGCACCCTCTTCGACAACATCGCCCTCGCCTACGGCAGCAACATTCGCACCGGCCACGAACTCTCGAACTGCCCGACGATCATCACCGGTCGCGGCGCTGGCCTCAAACTCGGCCAGAACATCGTCGCGCCGAAAGACACCCCGCTCTGCAACGTCTGGCTCACCATGCTCCACGGCATCGGAGTCAATGCCGAGCGCCACGGCGACAGCACGGGAGTGCTAAAGGAGATCGTGGCGTAGGCTCACGCATCACAGAAAAAGCGCAGTCAGTTCGTTGGATGAACCACCATGCCCACCGCGCCGGACAACCACGACGCCCATGACTACGCCGAACGCATCCGCGAGAGGCTGCCGCGTCGGCTTCAGGAACTCCAGGAAGCGATGGGTTTGAGCAACGTCCACCCTAGCTCGTGAGCGTGGCATCAGCCGGGAATGCATGGGCAGGATCAAAGGCGGCTTCATTTACCTGACAGATGGCGAACCACAGAGCTATTGCCCTATACGCGCCTACTCAAGAAGCTCGGTGCGGCGATCCAGGAATGGAAGCCGGGACATTGAGTAGAACCATTCCACAAGGTTTTACTGCGGAGCATGAAGCTAACTCGCTGCCGCCCCAAGCTGGCGAATCCGCTGTTCACTTCATGGTTTGCGTCAATAACCCGAGAGCAGTCGCTGGCGGTAGCGGGCGGGCGGGACACCGTTCATTTTGGTGAAGAAACGGCTAAAGTATTGCTCGTCCGTGAAGCCGAGTTCAGCGGCGATTTGTTTCAGGGGTGTTCCTTTGTTGATGAGTTGCCGGATGATGGCTTCATTGAGGCACCTGTTCACGTAGGCTTTAGGGCTGAGGCCCATGGAGCGGGCAAAGGCGAGCGAGAAGGCGTGGAGGGTGGTGCCGTGGGCCTTTGCGACATCGGCGATGAGCAGACGGGCTCCGAGATGCTGCCCAATGTGACTGAGGGCATCACTGAAGCGAGCGTGTATCTGAAGGTGACGGCTGATGATTTTGTCCAAATCGGGGACGGCCTGGGAGATCCACAGGCCGAGTTGAGACTGAAGCCGGAGACAGGTGTTCGCGGTGGGTGGCTTTCCGGCCCGCCATGCAGTCTGCCACTCTTTTTGATTCCAGGCCCCAAGACAAACTGGGCGTCGTTTGGGCCAGTCCAGCAGCAAGTCAATGCCGGGATGCCATTCGCAGCGGAACATGAGGTAGAGGACCTCGTAGCGGCGGCTGCACTGGCGAATCATGGGCGTGTTGCCAGGAAACCAATAGGCTTGGCCAGGGCGGAGCTTGAGTTCTTTGCCGTCGAGGGTGACACTGGCGGTGCCGCTACAGACGAGGTTGATATGATGCAGAGCATCGCACTCTGCGCGACCTTGGGAACTCCACTCGGGGCCTACGTCGGCGTAGTGCAGGCCGATGATCTCGAAGCGGAGGCCTCGGCTCATTGACATGGGGACTGCCAGCGACGGTTCACTGGCGAGTGTCTCATGCTGGCGAAAGGGGAAAGGTCGGGTGGTGTTCCGGGTCTTCATGCGAGGTCTCTTGTTAAATATCTACAAGAGACGGCACTCTCCGTCCAACCTTCTGGCGCTAAAGTTTGCCATGCCATGGCGTATGAACATCCATGCGCCTGCTCCGCTTCGTTTTCTTTATTGCTGTCCTTTCCATCGCCACGGCCAAGGTGGGTGCGGTGGATCGTGCGGTGATGCCGGAAAAGCACCGTCCGCTTTTCAAAGAGCACTGCGTTTCGTGCCACGGCGCTGAGAAGCAGAAGGGGAAGTTTCGCGTGGATGAGCTGCCGTTCGCGATCACGACCATCGAGGTGGCCGAGAAGTGGCAGAAGGTGCTCAATGCGATCAATGCGGGCGAGATGCCGCCGGAAGATGAGAAACAGCCGGCCAAGGACGCGAAGGCTGATCTGCTGGAAGACCTCTCGCAGGTGATGGTGGCGGCGCGGCGCACTCTGAATGATTCGCAGGGTGTGATCACGATGCGGCGGCTAAACCGACGCGAGTATGCCAACACGATCCGCGATTTGCTGGGAGTGGAGATCGATGTGCGCAGCCTGCCTGCTGACAGTGGCGCG